>JALOQW010000416.1 GCA_025459275.1 Pirellula sp. | reverse complement strand
CGATTGCGGCATCGCGATTTCGACAAATCGATAATCGGAGTCGATGGCGAGAAACTCCAGGACGTTGGGCCACGTCAGACGATCGGCCAACTGCATGGCGATTTCGGTTTCGGGAAAGATCACGCGCTCGACTCCGAGACTCTGCAGGAGTTTTCCGTGTTCAGGGGTTACCCCTTTGACGAGAATATGCTTGGCCCCAAGCTCTTTTGCGTGGAGCGTTGCCAACAAGGATCGAGTGATGTCTTCGCCGAGCGAGATGATGACTCCGTCCGCTTTTTCAAGCGACAGGGTCCTCAGCGCTTCTCGATCGGTGGCGTCCCCGATGACCGCTTCGAACAAGTAACGTTGCATGTCTTCAACGGTTTCGGAGTCGCCATCGATGCCAGTAACTCTCATGCCGTTTTTGTGAAGCTGCTTTGCGACCGCAGCTCCAAATGTTCCCAATCCGATGACAACGAATCTTTTTGCATCTGCCATTGCATTCTGCCTGTGGTGGTTAGCCTACTAGTGGTTCTTCGTGAGCGTATTCGACCTTGGGAGGTCGGCGTGTGCGAGACATGGCTACCATGACCGATACCGGGCCAAGTCGCCCCATGAACATGAGCAGCATGATGATCATCTTGCCTGGCGTCGACAGCGTCGGCGTGATGCCCGTCGATAACCCAACCGTCCCGAGGGCTGAGATGACTTCGAACAACAAATCCAAGAACGAATCTTTCTGCTCACGGTGACTCTGCCCTGACTGTTCGATCAGCATCAATACCAGGCACCCCAAAACAGCCACGGCAAAGAACACGATCGTCGCGGCTGCAGCCCGTTCGATGGCCATCTGCGGAATCGTTTTGCGAAAGCAACTGACGGTCTTGAAACCTTGGAATCGACGTACCGCATTGAGCACCAACATCGCAATCGTTGTCGTCTTGACTCCTCCAGCCGTGGAACAAGGAGCGCCTCCAACGGCCATCAAAACGATCGACACGAAAAGACTTGCGTTCGTCAAATCATTCAGATCCACAGAATTGAAACCTGCCGTACGACAGATGACGCTGTGAAAGAAAGGGATCAGGATGCGCTCCGAAGGACTCGCGTCCTTGAGGCCGTTGTCCCATTCGAGAATGGTGATGGTGACATACCCGAAGACAATCAAAAAAAGAGCGGTGATCAAGACCAGCTTGGAATGAAGCGACAGACCCGTCCAGGGAGAACGTGGTGACGCACGGAAGCTGTTCAAGAGATCCAATACGACAGGGAACCCCAACCCGCCAACGATGACCAAAGCGCAGATGGTGACATTGACCGCCCAATCGCCTTGATAACTGACAAGAGAATCGTTCCATAAGCCGAAGCCCGCGTTGCAGAAGGCAGATACGGAGTGAAAGATGGCATACCAGGCTGCTTGCCCGACAGGCATGTCGAAACTGAACCGGATCCAAAGGCAGACCGCACCAATCAATTCGATGATGGCCGTAACGACAAAGACACGCACCACCAATCCCCGCACATCCGTCGCCCCACGACTGCCAAGGGTGTCTGTCATTAAAGCCTGCTGCCTCAAACCTGACGCGCCACCAAGGGTCAAGACAATGAACGAAGTAAATGTCATGATCCCGACGCCACCCAATTGGATCAGGATCAATATCACCAACTGCCCTAAGGTGCTGAAATCATCAATGGTGCTCCGGACGGTCAAACCGGTCACACATACGGCACTGGTCGAGGTGAAGAACGCATCCGACCAAGAGATGGGTAGACGGCCCGATGCAGCGCTCGCGGGCAACCGCAACAGCAACGCCCCAACGATCACAAGGCCCAAAAATGCAAGGCTGGTGACCCGAGCAGGGTACCTGGCCAGCGAGCTCGCCATTTTCGGCATATCGCGATCGGAATCTTGGCTATCCGTCCTACGCAGGAATGACGACTCAACAATGGATCCGCGAACAAGAGCTCGGCGGCTTCGTCGTCCTAATTGTCAGCAAGTGTAATGATCAATCCCGGCACTGAGAAGATTCGGAGTTACTTCTCGGAGGATTCCAACAAAAAAGGCCCGCACATCGGCGGGCCTTTCCATAAGTTCGGTTTATTTCGCTTGCCTAGAAATTACTGGCCGTCGCCGCCCCCTTGCCCGCGATTCCCACGACCGCCTCGACCACCTCCAGGACCACCCTGACCCCATTGTGGCGCAGGGAACTTGAACTCGGGGCCCTTCAACGATTCCATTTGCTCTTTTTGAGCGGAAGTGAGTACACCCATCATCTTGGCTTCCGATTCTTCGCGGAAGGCGCCCATTTTTTCACGCATCTCGGGACTGAACCCACCTTGGAACATTTCCCGCATCTTTTCCATGTTTTCTTTTTCCATTTCCGCCAGCTTGGCTTTTTGGTCTTCGGTGATGCCGAGCTTTTCTGCGACCAGCTTGCTATTCAGAGAGCGAACTTTGTCACGTTGGATTACCAAGCCGATCAGTCGTTCCAACTGCTTCGGATCAAGGATGTCGGACAACTTCTCTTCTGCATCCGCTGCAGCCTTCCGCATTTTTTCCATCGCTTCTTGCATCGCCTTGGGATCAGGAGCCTGACCTTGTTGGGGTGGACGCATGTTGGCAAAGCTATCGCGCATGGCTTTGCCCATATCTTCCAGTTCCTTGATCTGATCTTCGTCCAAGTTCAGCTCCTCCCGAACTTCCTTCATCATGAGGAGCCCCGTGGCTCCGCCACCCATGCCTCCGCCCATGCCCATCATGCCGCGGCCGCCACCTGGTCCGCCACGTCCTCCCGGACCTTGCGCTACTGCCGAAGCAGTAATCAATCCAATCAAAACAACAGTCGCAGCGAACCTGGAAATCATTTTCAAACTTGCCATATTGTGGGGCCCCGGTTGAGAAGAATGGGATGGGATGCAACCATCTAGGCTGCACAGACTTCATTAGAGGTGATAACACTACGTTTGTTTGTTCGTTCCGCCACCTTGAGGAAAAATTGACACCAATTCCTTCAATTCCGAGTGATGACCAAATCCTTATCCTTCGGGATGGAATGCTCGAGCAAATGGCCTTTGCTCGACAGTACACATTAGGGCTCTTGGAGTCGGTTCCCGAGTCCACTTGGGGGGTGTGCCCACCGGGATTACCGACGAGTTTTGCCTGGCAAGTTGGCCACCTCGCCATGGCCCAGTACGGCTTGATGCTCTTTCGCCAACGGGGCCGTGCCGAAGGGGACGTCGCGTTGATGCCAGGCGGCATTCGAAAGCGGTATGCACGAGGGAGCATCCCCGGGGCCGCTCCCGACGATCACCCCAGTCGGGCGGAAATCCTGGAATTGCTAGAAAGAATCCACACTGAGGCAATGCAATTCGTTGCTAGCATGCCGGCAAGCATCTTGCGAGAACCGACCGATATGCCTTATACGGGGTACCCGATCAAGCTCGGCGCTTTACTCTTCTGCCCATTGCACGAATCGATCCACGCCGGACAGATCGGGCTATTGCGTCGAGCCCATGGTCTGGAGCCTGTTCGTTAAACGAGGTGGACTGGTATAGCCAGACAAGGCTTGGATGGAGTAAACATCTGTTAGTGTTTCCCTCCGTTATTCCTTGGCGTCCCGATGGTAGCTCATTCCGAAACTGACTCGCCCCCCCAGCAGACGTATGGGCTGATCGATCGGATCGCGTATATCGCACTCCGGGGGGTCTTGCTTGCCATACTTGCCATCCCGATTGAGCGTTGCGACCGATTGTGTCGCCTTCTGGCCTATGTCCTAACGAAATGGGTCAAGCTGCGACGCGGACTGGTTTCAGACAACTTAAAACTGGTTTTTCCACATTGGACCGCCGACCAGTCGATGGCCGTGCAACGCGAAATGTGGCGCCATTTGTTGCTGATGGTCTGCGAAATCGCTCATGCACCCCGAAAGATCCATCGCGAGAACTGGTACGAGCATTTCCACTTCGATGATCGAGCTCGGATGCTTCGTGTTATTTTGGATGTCCGCCCCAAGGTGCTCGTCTCAGGTCACTTCGGCAATTTTGAGTTGGCCGGATTCATCACTGGTCTATTCGGAATTCATACGACCACGATTGCACGGCCTCTCGATAACGGCTTTTTGCACGATTACGTGAACCAATTTCGGTCTCTCGGTGGCCAGCACCTCCTCCCCAAGACCGGTAGCGCCTTGGAAATCGACGCTCTCCTGGATCAAGGCGGGGCTCTAACCTTGCTCGCCGATCAATATGGTGGTCCGAAGGGTTGCTGGGTGGATTTCCTCGGACACCCTGCATCGTGCCATAAAGCACTAGCTTTGTTCACACTCACAAGTGGTGCCCCGATGATGGTGTGCGCCACGACTCGCGCGA
>JALOQW010000415.1 GCA_025459275.1 Pirellula sp. | reverse complement strand
GGCGATTCGGCTGGGACGGTTGCTCAGCGAACTTCTTCCCGAGGCGGAAGTGTTTGGACTATTGGCCTTGATGCTCTTTCACGACTCGCGAAGGTTAGCTCGCACGAGCGACGATGGTTGCCTTGTACTCTTGGAGGAACAGGATCGATCGCTGTGGAACAACGAGATGATCCGCGAGGCACACGAGTGGTTATCCAAAGCGATCGTATTTGGTGAGGTGGGGCCATACACCATTCAGGCAGCCATTTCGGCAGTCCATGCTGATGCAAGAACCGCAGCTGAAACGAATTGGAGTCGAATCGTCGAATGGTATGATCTGCTCATGCAGGCTACCAACTCACCTATCGTAGAACTCAATCGCGCGGTTGCCATTGCGATGCGCGACGGTCCGGATGCAGGTCTCTTGATGATCGAACCGTTGGTCGAGTGGCTTGCCAATTATCACTTGCTGCATGCAGCTCAAGCCGACCTGTTGCGACGGGCGGGCCGGTTTTCGGAAGCGGTGCCGGCCTATCGACGAGCCTTGGAGTTGGCAACGCAGGAACCAGAACGCCGGTTCCTGGAACGCCGACTTGCGGAATTGACCTCAGACGAGAATTCGTAAACCGGCACCTCTAATCTTTTGACGAGCGTTCTCGCGTCACCGAGGATACTGTAAACAGTTTCCCCAAAAAAAAGGGCTCGACTGTTGTCGACTCTGAGGTTTCGCATTCGACTATATGTTGAATATGCGCGAGTCCCGCGATCGAATTGTAAAAATCCAAAGGAATCTCTGATGAAAGTCGCCGTTTTGGTCAAAGCCAGTCCGTCATCCGAGGCGGGGGTCATGCCCAGCCAGCAACTGCTAGCCGACATGGGGCATTTCAATGACCGATTGATTCAGGCAGGAATTATGAAAGATGGAGCTGGTCTGCATCCATCCTCCAAGGGAGTGCGAGTGCGATTTTCCGGTGCGAATCGAGCCGTGATTAACGGACCGTTTGCCGAGACGAAGGAGCTCGTCGCTGGTTTCTGGATCTGGGAGGTCGAGTCCATTGAGCAGGCAATCGATTGGCTAAAAAAGTGCCCAAACCCGATGACAGAAGACTCGGACGTTGAGATTCGCCCTTTGTTCGAGGCCGACGATTTCGGGGAAGAGTTCACACCGGAACTCCGAGAACAGGAAGCGAATCACGAAGCGACCCTGGCGATGCAGAAGGCTACCATTCAACCTTATCTCTTCTTCAGCGGGCGCTGTGAAGAAGCACTGGAGTTTTACAAGAATGCCGTGCATGCGAAGGTCGAGATGATGATGCGATTCAACGAGAGCCCCGATCCAACACCTCCTGGAATGCTTCAAGCCGGTTTTGAGAGGAAGATCATGCACTGTTCCTTTCAAGTCGGAGGGATGACCTTGATGGCTTCCGATGGTTGCAATGACAAGTCAAGTTTCGATGGGTTCCGACTCGCACTGACCGTACCCACTAAGGCCGCTGCGGATCGTGCGTTTAACGCGCTCGCCGAAGGGGGCAACGTTGATATGCCTCTGATGGAGACATTCTGGTCGCCGCGGTACGGCATGGTCACCGACAAGTTCGGCGTCGGTTGGATGGTAATGGTGCAGGGGCCGATGACACAATCGCAACCATGAATCGGCGTTCGTCGAGTGCGACACGCGCCGCTCAGTGAAAAGACCAAATAAGTTTAGAATCCCAACCGAACAAATCCCCGATTCTTAGGAAGAATCAAACTGTGACCACCCACATCTTTGTAAGCCTTCCCGTCAATGATTTAAAGAAGTCGATACAGTTTTATGAATCGTTGGGCTTTCAGCAGAATCCACACTTCACCACCGAAGATGCAGCCAGTTTTTCCATCGATGAAACGATCCATGTGATGTTGTCGACGCACGACAAATTCAAAGAGCTGACACCGAAGGAAATAGCAAATCCAAACATCGTTTGTCACTCGCTCATTAGTTTGTCGTTAGCGAGCCGCGAAGAGGTCGATGCCATCGTATCTAAGGCAATCACGGCGGGCGGCTCGCGAGCTCATGAGCCTGAAGACTACGGCTTTATGTATCAATACGGTTTCTATGATCTCGATGGCCACGGATGGGGTGTATTTTGGATGGATCCAGCTGCGATGAAACAGGGTTCTGAGTCCTGACTATCCATCGGCAGCTCACGGCGATCGACGTACAAGCGTACGAATCCGGATCTGGTCCATTTCAACTTGCCAAGAATCCAATCACAAATTTGAAAAGCTATGAAAACTAATAATCCACCCCAGAATCGAGTTTGCCTCTGGTACGACACGGACGCCCTTGAAGCGGCGAAGTTCTACGCTGCAACATTCCCTGATTCATCGGTTGGTGCAGTCCATTATGCTCCCGGCGATAACCCGTCGACCAAGGAGGGAGCTGTCCTAACGGTCGAGTTTACAGTGATGGGTATTCCGTGTTTGGGACTCAATGGTGGCCCTACGGTAAAGCATAATTGGGCATTCTCATTCCAGATCGCGACGGCTGATCAAGCCGAAACGGATCGATTTTGGAACGCGATTGTGGATAACGGCGGCGAGGAAAGCCAGTGCGGTTGGTGCAAGGACAAGTGGGGCATCCACTGGCAAATCACGCCAGTGGTGCTTAGCATGGCCACCACCAGCCCAGATCGTGCTGCTGCAAAGCGGGCCTTCGAGGCCATGATGACCATGAAAAAGATAAACGTCGCCGCCATCGAAGTTGCGTTTCGAGGCCTGTGAATGAGGGAGTCGTTATGAAATACATGCTCCTCGTCTACAGCCCGGAAGAGGCCTGGACTCAGGAAGAGTGGACCGCATGCACCATTGAATCCATGGCGGTCTGTCACGAACTGCAAGCCAAAGGGCAATTCATCGCGGCTTCACCGTTGCATCCAGTCTCAACTGCCGCAAGCGTTCGTGTTCGCAATGGCCAGTCACTCGTCACTGCGGGCCCGTTTGCTGAAACGACTGAGCAGTTGGGCGGCTTCTTTCTGGTCGATGTACCGAATCTCGACGACGCGATTTCCATTGCCTTGCGGCTGCCATCAGCGAAGAAGGGGACCATTGAAGTGCGGCCTCTTTTCCGATTGGAGGGTTTGCCGCCCGATAGGTTCTCAGTCCTGCAGACAAGCAGCGAAGGTTCAGGCACCCGCTTCATGCTACTGTGTTACGACAATGAGGAAGCGTGGAATGCACTCGGTCCGGCTGCATTGTCAACCGCTCAAGCCGAAGCCGTGGCACTCACGCATGAACTTGATCTACGTGGCCAGTACATAAGTGCATCACCACTCCATGCTGTCGCGACGGCAACGAGCGTCCGCATACGCGAAGGCAATCGCCTTATCACGGATGGCCCGTTTGCTGAGACCAATGAATTTCTTGGTGGTTACTACATGATCCTGGCACGCGACCTGAACGACGCAATCGCTGTTGCGTCGAAGCATCCGGGTGCAGCTCTCGGTTCAGTCGAGATTCGCAAACTGTTTGCCGTAAACCAAGGTGTCAGGAGTCATTGATTGACGTGAAACGGGGGAACGCGAAGAGCGATATCCTTGCCAAATTTTTGCTTACCAATTGATGTCCAATCACTGGCATTTTGTACTTCGACCGACCGAAAACGGGGGCATGAGCAACTTCTTACCTTGGGTTACGTTGACGCACACGCAACGGTATCACGCCCACTATGGGACTTCCAGAGAAGGTCATGTTTACCAGGGTCGCTTCAAAAGCTTTCCGATCCAAGACGATGAACATTTTTTTGTGGTTGCGCGGTATGTTGTGCGCACCACACGGTGAGCCAACTTGGTCGATCGTGCCGAACACTGGCGATGGGGCTCGCTCTACCGGTGGCTAACTACCCCTGAACCAGATCCGCGATTGCTTTCCGCATGGCCGCTTCCCCGTTTGCCTAACTGGGTGAACCGTGTAAATGAACCGCTTACGGAAAAGGAACTTGAGGCAGTACGTTGGAGTATCAAACCTGGAAGTCTATTTGGAAACGAAACATGGGTTGAGCCCATTGCTCGCCGCTTCGGTCTCGAATCGACCTTACGACCACGCGGACGCCCTAAAGTACGCAACTTACCAAACAAAGACTCCTGACACCTTTGTTTCAGCCAACGCGGCAACGATGGGAGGTTTGGCCACCGATCGCCTGCCTGCATACCAGCGATGGAATCTCATATCCAGTTTAGCCGACCAAGTTTCGTGTCATTGAGGGAACGTGTGTAACTATAATGGGTCTAGTCCGTATTGCTTTTTGATCAACGCTTGATCCTCCTTCGAAAGCTTCTCGATCGGAACCTCAACGATCTTTCCGTCGGGCTTTTCGAGTTTGACGATCTTCA
>JALOQW010000076.1 GCA_025459275.1 Pirellula sp. | reverse complement strand
GGTTGAGGATGTTGTTGAAATATCACCGGGGAGTTCCAATGAATTAATGGGGCTGGCTGCCCGCTATGTCGATCAGTACCTCAAACAATCCGGCCGCACCCTGTCCGCCGAGGATCGCGAGGCAAAAATTGAGAATGTGTACAACTTCTATTCAGCACCCAGCCGCTCTGGCAGGCTTGAGCAGATTGTGTTTGGGTGATTGATATCATCGGTTAGCAGGACTGAATCAGCGACGCCTCTAAATACTAAGCAGACTGCATCGCAAATGGTATCGGCAGTCAAGTGATTCTCGAATTGGGTGGACACACCGACGGGTTGCATGGAACACCGTGCAAAATGAAAGTCTTGGTCCAATCCTTGCATTCTGGACAATTCTCCGAACATCAGCCGAGGCATGGCGGGATCGTTCACTTCGATCAAGGTCCGACGGCAGTGGTGCGTTCCATCGAATCTCCTTTAACCCTGATACTGGCCTCGCGGAGGATGGTCCCTTTCAGCTTGCAACAGTTGCGAAGCTGCGATCTTGAGCCTCGGGCATTTCGAGTCCTCGTTGCTAAGGGAGTTCATGCCCCGCTGGCGGCATATCGCGAAGTCTGCGACACCTTCTTAAGGATCAATACGCCAGGATCGACCTGCGCTGATTTGCAGCAAATCCATTTTCGTCGTCGTCGCACCCCCATGTTCCCGTGGGAAGACGAATAAGATATCAACAGAGCGAGAATCAACGGATCGAACCGTTGCACGCTGGTTTGTTCGTCCTGGAATGGCAACATGTCAACGGAATCACTCCCCGAAATCCCTTCTGCTGTCACAGTCCCCGTCCACAAGAAACGGACGAGCGCTGTCTGGTTCTTAACTTTGGCGTGCGCGGCACTGAGTATTGGATTGATCTACAATTCCTATCGAAATCAAGGGGAGATCATTGAGATCGAGTTCGAACAAGGGTACGGCTTGCAGCCTGCGGATGCGGTGCGGTTTCGAGGCATTGAAATCGGGCGCATCGAGAAAATCGATTTGCGAACGAATCCACCGGGTGTGATTGCGATGGTGCGATTGACCCCCAGCGCGAGAGCCGTTGTCACTGAAGGAACTCGCTTTTGGATCGCGCGCCCTATTGTTACACTCGAATCCATCCGAGGCCTCGAAACCGTCATCGGTCCCAAGTACATCGCCATGGAACCTGGAAAAAGTGGAACGGGCCAGCCCCGTCGATTCATCGGCCTCGAAGCACCACCGCCCATTGATCCTAGCGAAGGTTCGGTAGAGATCGTGCTCGACAGCAAACGAAGGCACGGATTGACCAGCGGCGCACCCATCTTGCATCGTGGCTTTCGAGTCGGTGATGTACTGCGAGTCGATCTCGCAAGCGATGCAAGAAGTGTCATCATGCGAGCCGCCATCGACCCGGAGTACCATGAATTGGTACGAAGCAATTCCAAGTTCTGGGTCCGCAGTGGATGGCGACTCGATCTCGGCCTGAGCGGGATTCGACTAAATGCCGACAGCATGAGCGAGATTTTGAATGGAGGCATCGAGTTCGCGACCCCTGACGGCAAAGGAAACGTCGCAACCACCGGTGCCCGTTTTGAACTACACGATGAACCGGAGGATGAATGGCTTGCATGGCAGCCGTCGCTCCCTTACGGTGCATTGTGGGAGAACGCGAAATCGAAAACACCGCAAGCCCATCGAGTTGCATTGAGATGGAAAGAAAAGTCGTTCGGCTTTACCGTGGACCGTCAACGGATGGGTTGGGGGCTGCTGTTGGACGACGGATCCCTGGTCTGTCGTGACGATGTATGCACGCCACCTAAGGGAGCGATCGAGGGGTCCGGCTTCCTGGAGGTCGCAGGTTCCGTTCAGAAAGTTTCCAATCCGATCGCGAGCAGTCGACTCAGCGACGATCGTCAATTCGTGAAGGTTATCCTCGAATCCAAGTCAATGGATCCGGTTGGTATTTTCGAATCCCGCAACCTGACATTAACCCCACTTGGTGCAGCGAATACTCAGATGCCCCAAGCGAAGGAACAACAGGAACGAGCCCCAGTCGATCTGTTGATCGTGGGCCCTGAACCCTCCAGTTGCCTCGTCCTCGACGCAGGCCGATTGACAAAGGTGCCTGGCGGCTGGCAGATCAGTACGGGGATCGATGTCCCAGATGCCTTGGATTCGGCCCCGGTCCTAGAACTCGCCAGCGGTCGCTGCCTTGGCTGCGTCAGCCTCCAGCGCGACAAACCGATCATCGCCATCCTCGACACACGCTCCACCTAAGCATCACCCGTTGCAATCGCCCCCGCCATTGCTTGAATCGCGTCAAGGAGGTCAATGAGGTCAATACCGTCAATCCGGTCCTCACCCGCCCCGCCGTCCTCATCCGCCCGGCTCTATCCGGGCGCCCCTCATGATCGCCTGCCTGTCCCGTCACCGTTTTCTCAGAAAACGTAGGCAAGTTGACGAAAGTTGTTTGTTGGCTCGAAACCCCTTGCGATATACTGAGGAGTTTAAGGGACCGCTTTCGGTCCCACTGACCTTCACCCACGCATTCCACTTTTCCTCGTCTGCTGGAGTTTTCCCATGGACCAACCCATGCGGGACTTTACCGACCTTCTCCTCGCCCGAGGGGTCGTTTCCCTTGAACAGCTCAACGAAGCCAAAACGATGGCGAAGAAGGAGGACAAGCAGGTCGGGCCCTGTCTTGTCAGCCTTGGGTACGCCACCGGGGAAGAAGTGACCCAAGCACTCGCGGAATTCCATCGATTCGAATACGTGGATCTCTCCACCATCCGTATCCCTGACCACGTTATCCAGCTCGTCCCCGAGTCGGTCGCCCGCGAAAACAAAATCATCCCAGTCTCCGACGAAGAAGACACCATCAAGGTCCTCGTCTCCGATCCGTTCGACATCGAGACCATCGAAAAATTGCGGTTCATTCTCAACCGCAAAGTCGACACGGCTCTGGCCCCCCAGGAACACATCCAAGAAGCCATCAACCGATACTACGGTCAAGTCGAAGGGGAATCGGCTGACTCGATGCTGCAAGAGTTCACCGACACGCAGATCGACTTCACCGAAACCGAAGAAGACAAGATGTCCGAGGACGACGGGTTCGACGACGACTCGGCCCCGGTGGTAAAATTAGTCCAACTAATGATCCAGGAGGCGGTTCAGCTTCGCGCTTCGGACATCCACGTCGAGCCGTTCGAGGACCGGGTGAGAATCCGTTATCGGATCGACGGGGTGCTGGTCGAGCGTGACAGCCCGCCGCGACGATTGTTAGGAGCGATTCTCTCCCGCATTAAGATTCTGGCCCGGATGGACATCGCCGAACGCCGGCGCCCCCAAGACGGCCGAATCAAGATCACGGTCGGCGAGAAAGAACTCGACCTTCGCGTCTCCGTCATCCCGACCAGCCACGGTCAGTCGTGCGTTATGCGACTGCTGGACAAAGACAACATTCGGGTCGGTGTGAAGCAGCTGGGTCTCGGCGACCGGGACTTCAAGCTCTTTTCAAGTCTCATTAAGCGACCTAATGGTATCTTCCTCGTCACTGGGCCAACCGGTTCTGGCAAGACGACGACTCTGTATGCGGCCTTGAATGCTCTCAATCGCCCTGACCGAAAGATCATCACGGCCGAGGACCCCGTCGAATACTACCTACCCGGGATCAACCAGGTCGAAGTCCGACACAATATCGGACTCGACTTCGCCCGCATCATTCGAGCCATGTTGCGGCAAGCCCCGAACATCATCCTCGTGGGCGAAATGCGAGATACTGAAACCGCCCAGATGGGTATTCAGGCCAGTCTGACTGGACACTTGGTATTCAGTACACTACACACGAACGATGCGCCCAGTGCTGTGACACGGATGACCGACATGGGGGTTCCGTCGTACATGGTGGCGAGTTCCGTCATCGCGGTCTTGGCGCAGCGGCTGGTCCGCAAGATCTGCACCCGGTGCAAGTACTCGCTCCAGCTCCCCGATAGCGTTCTGGATGACGCCGGGCTCCCCAAGGAGATCGCGTCGATCGCCAAATTTGCGAAAGGCAAGGGTTGCCCATATTGCCAAAAGAAGGGGTACCGCGGTCGAATCGGGATCTATGAATTGATGCTAATCAACGGTCGCATCCGGGAAATGATGTTCGGCTCCAGATCCTCGGCAGAGCTCCGAACCGAGGCCATCTTAGGTGGCATGACCACCCTGTACTGCGACGGATTAAGAAAAGTGATCAACGGCATCTCGACCATGGACGAAGTCTACCGCAGTGCCAAAAAGACGGAGCAAGAGCACATTGCGATCCAGAAAGTAATCGACGAGTTCCTCGGCTCCCAAGCCGACGCTTCCCCCAAGGTCCCGACCTAACAATCCAACAATCCGGAGTGGCGGTTCGAACCTATTTGCCGGCTCGGACAGCCCACCCCAATCCCAGTTTGAACCTCATTTTCTTTTGTTCGAAATCCAAACTCCATGGCCAGTGTTCTGATCGATAAGCTGCTTCAGGCAGCGATTAAGCAAGGTGCGAGCGACATCCACATCGTCGTGGGGCAGCCCCCCGTTTTTCGGCTTCACGGCCGCATGCGGAAACTCGAAACCAAGGTCCTGGAGCCCGACGATACGGTTCAATTGATGAAGAGTATCGCGCCCGAACGCTGCCAACGGGAGCTTCAGGAAGTCGGTAGCGCCGACTTTGGATTCGCGTTCGGTACGCTGGCGCGATTCCGCGTGTCGATCTTCAAGCAACGCGGCTTTATCTCGATGGTGTTGCGGCAGATCCCCAACGACAAGCTCACTCCAGAGCAATTGGGGCTTCCCGAATCCGTGGTCAAAATGGTTCTTCGCCCGCGCGGACTGGTCCTGGTGACGGGTCCAACTGGTTCTGGAAAAAGCACGACGCTGGCCAGCTTGATCGACTTCTTGAATATCAATCACGATCACCACATCATCACCATTGAAGACCCGATCGAGTTCTATCACGACCACAAGAAATCGACCATCAATCAACGCGAAGTCGGGGTCGACGTTCCGAGCTTTTCGGAAGCCATCCGCCGGGCGTTGCGACAAGACCCCGACTGCATCCTGGTCGGTGAAATGCGAGACTTGGAAACCATTTCTGCGGCCATCAGCGCTGCGGAAACGGGGCACATCGTGTTTGGCACGTTGCACACGAACAGTGCTCAAGGAACGGTCAACCGCTTGATCGATGCGTTCCCCGGTAACTTGCAGGACCAAATTCGAACGCAGTTGTCGACGAGTCTTCTGGGCGTTGTCGCTCAGACCCTGGTCCCCAAGATCGGTGGCGGGCGAGTCGCGGCCTACGAAGTGTTGGTCGTGACCCCCGGTATCGCCAACTTGATTCGTGAAAACAAAACGTTCCGAATCGGATCGGCCATTCAGACCGGTGCCAAGTTCGGGATGCAGCTGATGGACGACTCCCTCTTCAATCTGTGGCGCGATGGCAAGGTGACTGTCGAAGACATCCTCGCCAAAGCCCACCGCCCCGACGATTTGGCAAAACGGATCGTGAACGCACGGCGTGGTATCGAAGAAGAAACCGCCGAAGAAGAATTCGATCACGGCAGCTGAGAGCCCACTTTTCCATTCCTTTTGAAGCAACGCATCTCCTATGGCCACGCGAAAAATTGGACAGATCTTTGTCGACATGGGCTTCATCACCGATGAGCAATTGCAATTGCTCCTCGAGGAACAGCAGCAGCAGCCAGGCGCTCTGCTAGGCAAGCTCGCGGAAGACATGGCCCTCATCACCGACGAGCAGCTTGCCCAAGCGCTCGGCGAACAAATGCACATGAAGGTCGTCTCCTTGGCAGACATGCAAATCTCCAAGGAATTGCTCGACCGTTTGACCGAAACGATGGCTCAGTTATATCGCGTCATCCCTATCCGATTCGATGGGCATCGCCTGACCGTAGCCACCTGCGATCCGCAAAACTTGACGATCCAAGACGAGTTGCGGACCTTCTTGGGCCTCGATATCGAAATGGTCGTTGCCACCGAACGGGAAATCAAAGCTGCGATCGAACGCTATTACTCCTCCGAAAGCCTCAGCGTCGAAAAGATCGTCGCCGAACTGGCTGCCGACGACGAACTAGCCGAAGCTGCCAGCAAACTGGAAGGGGACAAGTTCGACTTGGATGGCGCCGAAGCTCTCGCCGACAGTGCCCCGGTTCGCAAGCTGCTCAACCTGGTGCTCCTGTTGGCTATCAAAGACCACGCCAGCGATATTCACTTCGAACCCTTCGAAGACGAGTTCCGGATCCGGATCAAGGCCGAAGGGGTCCTCTACGAAATGGTGCCGCCCCCCAGGCACTTGGCCTTTGCGATCACCACCCGCATCAAGGTGATGGCCAATCTCGATATCGCTGAACGACGACTTCCTCAGGACGGTCGAATCGAATTGATGGTCGGTGGTCACCCCGTCGACCTTCGTGTAAGCGTGCTCCCCACCATGTTCGGTGAGAGTGTCGTTATGCGAATCCTCGACCGAACCGTGGTCAATCTTTCGTTGACCAAGGTCGGCATGGACGACGTCACGATGAATAACTTCCGAACGATCATGAAACGCCCCAACGGCATCGTTCTGGTCACCGGGCCAACGGGATCTGGGAAAACGACCACCCTCTATTCAGCTTTGTCCGAGCTCAACGACATCAACGACAAACTCATCACCACCGAAGATCCGGTCGAATACGACATCGATGGCATCGTCCAGATCCCGATCGATCACGATATCGGCGTTACCTTTGCATCGTGCTTGCGAGCCATTCTGCGTCAGGACCCGGACATCATTCTGGTGGGCGAGATCCGAGACTTGGAGACCGCAGAGATCGCCGTCCAAGCGTCACTCACCGGGCACTTGGTCTTCAGCACGCTTCACACCAACGATGCTCCCAGCACCATTACCCGCATGAAGGACATGGGGATCCCCACGTTCTTGATCACCGCGACGGTTGAAGCCATCCTCGCTCAACGGCTGGTACGTCGCATTTGCACCAAGTGCCGTGAAGAATCCGAACCACCGATGGAGGTTCTTTACGAACTCGGGATCACCGAAGAGCAGGGCAAGCAGACCAAGTTCTACAAAGGCCGCGGCTGCGACAATTGCAACAACACCGGTTATAAGGGTCGTATTGGATTGTTCGAGCTGATGGTCATGAACGATGAGCTTCGGGACATGATCATGCGCAACGTCACGACCGACGAGTTGCGAAACAAGGCCGTGGAGTACGGTATGATCACCCTTCGGGACTACGGCAAGAAGTTCGTGTTCGAAGGCTTCACCACCGCCGAAGAAGTCGTCCGCGAAACCGTCCACGACGCGTAGTCGCCGATCCCTCGCCCCTGAGCCGCGGGCCGTCGCAGATCCGCCGAGGCGGGCTAGCCGCGTTATTGGACCGTGCCACAGCAACCCCGCTTCCGCAATCGTTGACTCGCCCCTGAGCCGCGGGCGATAGCCGCGTTATTGGACCGTGCCACAGCAACACAGCTGCCGCAATCGTTGATTTTCAGTGAGCGGCAGCCGTTGCGAATAGAGGCGTCCCGGATCGCAGCTAGCGCTTGCGGCTCACAGCCCCCGAGCTGCCGCAATGATCACCCCCCTGAGCCGCGGGCCGTCGCAGATCCACCGGGGCGGACTAGCCGCGTTATTGGAACGTGCCACAGCAACCCCGCTGCCGCAATGGTTGACTTTCAGTGAGCCCCAGCTGTTCTGAATCGAGGCATCCCGGAACGCAGCTAGCGCTTGCGGCTCACCCCGTCGCTCCCAATCTCCCTCGCCCCAAACCGCGCGCGTCTCCCAATCTCCCCCTCGCCCCTTGCGGGAGATGCTGCAAGTCCGCCGAGGCGGAGGGCCGGGGGGTGAGGGGTTTGAGTCCTGAACGCATCGCAATATCTCGTTCTTTGATAACCCAGCCCTCGCGAATCGGGTCGAATCCACTGAATCGAAGCTGCACGAGGTAGTGGAAGCTTTTTTGCGCATAGCCCCCTCACCCCCGACCCCTCTCCCGCGTGGGGAGAGGGGAGTAGGGAATGGATTTGCAGCGCTCCCGCGAGGGGCTAGGTGCGATGGGAATGGATTTGTGGGGCTACCGTTTCAGGGATGACGGGAGCAAGCAACGAAGACGTGAGATAAAAAATCTTCCCCCCGTCAAATATTCTCAAAAAACTGGAAACTCCGCCCGCGGCTACCAACAATAGAAAACACCGGTTTGAGT
This sequence comes from Pirellula sp., assembly GCA_025459275.1. GTDB lineage: Bacteria > Planctomycetota > Planctomycetia > Pirellulales > Pirellulaceae > JBKCUI01. Next base: position 4,925 of record JALOQW010000076.1, on the reverse strand, counting down.
CTCCCGGTCCTAACCTTATCACACACCGCCGACTCTGGCCCGACCGAGGGCAACCTGACTCGCTTCCCCGCGTGCTCCATGCGAAGGGAAGTGGTTGAGCGTTGCGTTCGGTCTTGAACATTGGATTCAGAAACCACGAGGTATCCTTCTGGGATGGCGAGTTACGCTTCGCTTCCCGACCGGATCTTTCCTAGCCAAGAATCACACACAACAGTCCTTTCGAGGAAACCAAACCATGCCAATGTATCAATTCGAAGCCATGGATCGGACCGGGCAAGAGATCAAGGACGTGATCGAGGCGCCAACCGAAGAAGATGCACAGAATACCATCCGCCAGATGGGGTACTTCGTCACGAAGCTATCCCTCAAGAAGGGGACGGCCAAGGCTGGAGCCAAGGGGCAACGAAAGAAACGGCCCTTTGCCATGGGGGGGGCGAAGACGAAGCACATTTGCACGTTCACTCGCCAATTATCGATCCTTCAAGACGCCGGTCTGCCTATCCTTCGCTCGCTTCGCATTTTGGAGAACAACATCAAGGGTGGCAAGCTGAAGAATGCCTTGATGGATATCTGCGACGAGATTGAAACCGGATCGACGTTGTCAGAGGCCATGTCGAAGTCTCCCAAGGTCTTCAGCCGTTTGTACGTGAACATGATCAAGGCCGGTGAAGCGGGCGGTGCCTTGGAAACGATCCTTCAGCGTCTGGCGGAGTTTCTCGAGCGAGCCGAATCGCTCAAACGGAAAGTCAAAGGGGCGATGATCTATCCCGTGGCGGTGGTTTTGGTCGCCACGGGGATCTTGGCGGGGATTATGTACTTCATCGTTCCCACGTTCAAGAAGATGTTCGAGGAGTTTGATTTGACTCTGCCGGCGGCCACGCTGTTGCTGATGGCGATGAGCGATTACGTGGTCAACTACTGGTGGCTGATGATCTTATTGCCAGTCGTTATTTGGCTGATCGGCAAATTGATCCGCAAGTTCAAGCATGGGCGGATGGGCTTCGACATGTTCATTATCAAGGTGCCGGTCTTCGGTGGCTTGGTGGAAAAGAACATCTTGGCTCGGACGACCCGAACCTTGGGAACGTTGGTAACGAGCGGTGTACCGATTTTGGAAGCACTCAACATCACGCGTGAAACGTCCGGGAACGCCATGTTCGAACGCATTTACAGCAAGGTAGGGGACGCGATTCGCGAAGGGGAGACGATTGCCAAGCCGATGAAGGAGAACTCCTACATGGGCTTCCATCCGTTGGCGCTCTTCTATTGGATGTGGATGGGTGCCTTTCCGGGCATCATGATGTTGTCGGTGGCGTTGACTGCAGGTCGAGGTGCCGGCAAGAACGCCGAAGGGGTCGTCAAGCAATCGGGTGCAACGGGCCAGTTGTTGAGCATGAGCTTGATGGCCATCGGTGTCGGAGCGCTCGTTTGTGCAGCCATGTACATGTTGAAGACCCGTTCGCGCGTGATCGACGATCTTGTGGTGAACATGGTCGACGTCGGCGAAGAGACGGGTGAGCTCGACACGATGTTGTACAAGATTGCGGACAACTACGATGAAGAAGTCCGCGTCATGACGGAAGGCTTGACCAAGTTGATCGAGCCCTTGCTGATCGTCTTCCTTGGGGTTGCGGTCGGTTTCATTGTGATTTCGCTCTTCATGCCGTTGATCTCGTTGATCACCAGCTTGAGCAAGTAAACCAAGAAAGGAACTTACCCTCGCCCCCTGGTGGGGGAGAGGGCAGGGTGAGGGGGAATCCGTGATACAAAACAGAACCAGTAACATGAAACGATGGAGCATCTCGGTGAAAGCTCGTCCTGCCGGTTTCACGCTTGTGGAAATGCTGATCGTGATCGCCATCATCGGAGTCCTCGCCGGCCTCCTCGCCTGGGGCGTCAATGCCGCCCGCGTCGCAATTCTGAAGCGGGCCCAAAAAGCGGAGATCGAAAACATCGCCTCAGCGGTCGAACGTTATCGTGAGAAGTACGGAGATTATCCCCCGGATGGCAGTTCGTGGCCTGTCATGGAAGCCCATTTGCGCAAAGCGTTTCCGAACATTCTCATTACGGAGCTGAATCTTCTGAACCCTGCCAACGCCACCAACAACGCTTACGTTCGAAACGACAATGATACGACCGGTTCGCACCCGCTGGGTGGACGCGTGATGGATCCCGCTGAGGCCCTTGTCTTTTTCCTGGGTGGCTTTAGCAGCGATCCACAGCGACCGCTGTCGGGTCCGGGCGGCCCATTCAAGGCCAATCCTTCGTTGGCAGGGACATTCATTTTCAACCCACAGAGAGAGAACGCGTTCTTCGAATTCAAGTCGAATCGATTGACTCTCTCGGCCGATGGAACCATTTCCAATGACGAGACCCTTTACAATCAAGGGGTTGGCAACGATCTTCTGCCGGTCTTCATTGGCGCCGGTCCATCGATCCAGCAAGGTGGCGTTCCCATCACGTACTTCGACAGTCGCACTTATCAGTTCGGTGGCTACTACAATTTCTATGTGCCCGGACCAGTTGCAACGAGCCCCAATTGTGCTCGTCCCTTTTTGGCAAATGAGGTCAATACGAGTTTCGCAGGGACGCCGAAGCCGCAGCGATATGCCAACGATCGCACATTTCAGATCATGAATGCCGGCTATGACAATCTTTATGGTTGCCAGTCACTCTCGACCGTGGCAAGCAATGGGTTGTTTCTGTTCACAAGTCCTGGCGGTGTGCCTTGCCAATTAAACACAGGAAACGGGTTGTTCTTTGCTCCTGCTTCCCCGCCTCCGATCAAGTATTACTTGAACGACTTCGGAAACTTGCGCCCGGTCGATGACAACACATCGAACTTCATTGATGGTCCGACCTTTGCGGAATCGCCGTAATGCTCAATTATCTATTTCCATCCAAGGGATCGCGTTGCGGCTTCACGCTGATCGAGTTGCTGGTCACGATCAGCATCATGGCCACCGTCGCGGGCATGTTCCTGGTCGCGTACCGGAGCGCGGCGACTGAGGCATCGAACGTTCGCACCAGTAGCACCATTCGCAAAATTAACGAAGTCTTGATCGCGCGAATTCAAGAGTATGAAGCGTTTCGACTCGAGCCGCAAGCGATCGATCCAGCAGTTGCGCCTTCCGCCGCTACTGGCTTTCGATTTCGCACTACACAAATGCCTGGCAATGCACAAGCGATCGTGTTGCCGCCGGTCGGCATGAACCCTAACCCCAATCAAGAAGGCACCACCACCCTTTTGGAACGGGCAAGACTCTTTGGTTTACGCCAAACCATGGTTCAAGAAATGCCCGACCATCCTGATGATTTGAAATGGACCACGACGTGGTACGGCGGCGGAAACGTTGAGCAGCATCTTCAATTTTGGCTCTGCAATTCTCACGCTGTCCCAACCGGAGTGTTTGCTCCGGGACGACCACAGATCTTCGCCGTAACGGATTTGTCGGCGCGCACGCGTCAGCTGATTCGGCGATTGAGCCTGGTTGATCCGATGACTGGTGGGATATCTCCGATCCCTGGATGGGAAACTACCAATGCGAATGCAGAGCTTCTTTACTTGATCATTGAAGACAGCAACTACAACGGTTCCTCGGCTCTGGAGCTTTTTGGTCGCTCTGAGATCCGCGATACCGATGGCGATGGACTGTATGAGTTTGTGGATGCGTTTGGCAATCCAATCCGTTGGATTCGATGGCCTTCGGGTTCTGACATTTCGGTTCGTGCGCATCCCGATTTGATGGATCCCGCATTAGTTGGAAGTGATGTGCAAGGAGATCCAATGGACCGAAGCAAAGCAGACCCAGGCTATGCTCCGTATTCCACATTCCGGCAACTGATTGGGCTTCGTCCATTGGTCATTTCTCCGGGACCGGATCGTCGTTTTGGCGTTAGGATGCAGTTGGACACGCCGATCTCCATCGGGCCTCCACTCTTTCCTGCAAATCAACAGAGCTTTTCACTTGGAGATGTTCCGTTGGGAGTGGCGCCTCAACCAGATTTGCCATACAGCTCAGATCCAATCGACGCCTACGTCGGCGATCCTTGGTATCCACGCGATAACGAAACGTTGCGGCTCGGAGCTCCCAGAACGAACACATCCCGTCCGGCGTTCAATCCGAGCTTTCCATTGGCCAGCGATTTTTACGATGTGGCACAAGACGCGATCGACAACATCAGCAACCTTGAGACGGGCGGAGGTGCGTTGCAATGACATCGCGAAAATTCAACATCAGAAACTGCAGTCGACGCGGATTGACGTTGGTTGAGTTGCTCGTCGTGGTGGGAGTGGTCAGCGTCCTGGCGGCGATCGTTTTACCGTCGATCAAGAACGTCCTGACTGACCGCAAGTCGAGTCAAACCGCGATCGTGGTTCGAAACTTCTTAGAGGCCGCCCGCGCACGAGCGATTGGAAAAAATCGAACGGTGGCGGTGGTGCTTGAGCGATTGTCCTCGCGCACACAGATCGTCGGCGGTGTACCGGTTTCTGAAACAGCCACGACCACGATCACGACACCTGATACCAACTTTATTCCTTACAACGCATGTATCCGGATGAGTCTTGCGGAAGAGCCGCTCCCCGTGACGGAGGCGATGATGCCGACGACGGTAACGATTCGTGCGCGGGCTCCGGGTGATGGGTTGAACCCTCCTATCCCGAACCCCGGTGCGTATGCTGGCATGGACCGATTGCTGGATGCGGACCAACTGGCAGGCATTGACGAAGTGCGCATCTTTGAAGTGATTCCAAGCGCTACCAACATCGATATCGCCTCTCTCTTGGGTGATTCCTTGATCAACGGATCTCAAATCAGTTTTGGAAACTCCAAAAGACGTTTCACAGTCGTAAGCCCGCGCAGTCCATCCGTTCACACAACGCACTTCGGTTCAGCCGGCGACACCCCTGGGAGACACTGCTG
>JALOQW010000414.1 GCA_025459275.1 Pirellula sp. | reverse complement strand
TCGCAGATCGCCGTCCAAGTCGGAACGCACACGCGAAGCATCCCCTTCGAGTCCCACATGAACCAAGATTACACCGTCGACTTCGTGCGCGACGTGAACCCCGCGTTATCGCGACTCGGCTGCAACGCCGGGACTTGCCATGGTGCTCAGGCGGGCAAGAACGGATTCAAACTCTCCTTGCGTGGATACGACCCGATCTACGACGTAAGGTCTTTGGCAGATGATCTCGCAGGTCGTCGGATCAATGCCGCATCGCCAACCGATTCGCTGATGTTGACCAAACCTCTCGGCCAGGTGCCACACGTAGGAGGCAAGCTGATCGAACCGGGTGACAATCATGCTCTGGTCCTCTACCAATGGATCGCTGCCGGTGCCAAGCTTGACCTGAATCGGCCTCGCGTAGCTCGCATCGAAGTCACCCCCAACAATCCAGTCATCCCTCTGCCGGGTGGGATCCAACAACTGCGAGTGGTGGCGACTTATGACAATGGAGAAACGCGCGATGTGACTCGAGAAGCTTTCCTCGAATCTGGCAACACCGAAGTTGGCATGGTCCTTGAAGGTGCACGCGTCCAAGCCTTGCGCCGCGGCGAAGTCCCCGTGTTGGCTCGTTACGAAGGTGCCTATGCTGCTACCACGCTGACCGTCATGGGAGACCGCACGGGATTTGAACCACCAGTCATTGCCGCGGTCCATCCCGTGGATCGACTGGTGGCCGCCAAGTGGGAACGCATGAAGATCCAACCCTCGGGTTTGTGCAGCGATTCCGAATTCCTCCGCCGCATTCATCTCGACCTGACCGGATTGCCCCCCAGTCCCGAACGTGTCCGAGCATTCCTTGCCGATCCGACGGACTCCAAGACCAAACGGGAACGTGAAATCGATGCATTGCTGGCCAGCGAAGCTTTCACCGATCACTGGACCAACAAGTGGTCGGACCTTTTGCAAGTCAACTCGAAGTTCCTCGGCAAAGAAGGTGCGGCCAAGTTCAAGGACTGGATTCGCGCGAGCCTCGCCGAGAACAAGCCCTATGATCGATTCGTTTACGAGATCTTGACGGCGACCGGATCCAATCGCGAACACCCCGCCGCTTCCTATTACAAGATCCTGCGCACCCCAGAAGAGACCGTCGAAAACTCGACCCACCTCTTCCTGGCCGTTCGCTTCAACTGCAACAAATGCCACGATCATCCGTTCGAACGCTGGACGCAGGATCAGTACTACCAAACTGCAGCCTACTTTGCCCAAGTCGGTCTCAAGAAAGACGAAGCCTCCGGCAATGCCATGATCGGTGGTACGGCTGTCGAAGGCGCCAAGCCCCTTTGGGAAGAAGTGTATGACACCGGTAGCGGCGATATCAAGCATCAACGTACGCAACAAGTCGTTGCACCGAAGTTGCCTTTCGACTGTCAATACACCGTGCCCGAAGGTTCCCCGCGACGCACGCAATTTGCGGCATGGGTTACCGCCCCAAGCAACCCATACTTCGCCAAGAGCTTCGTCAACCGCATGTGGGGATACCTGCTGGGCAAAGGGCTGATCGAACCGATCGACGACATTCGCGCAGGCAATCCACCCAGCATTCCAGAATTGCTGGATTACTTGGAAAAAGACTTCAAGGAGAGCGGGTTCAATGTTCGGCATGTGATTCGAACCATCTGCACGTCCGATGTTTATCAACTCTCTATCGAACCCAATCGTTGGAACGTCGATGACGATCGGAATTACTCGCATGCGATGCCACGACGATTGCCAGCGGAGGTTCTGTTTGACGCGATCCACCAGGTCACCGGTGCGGCGTCCAAATTGCCGGGATTGCCACCAGGCACGCGTGCTGCTGCATTGGCGGATGCCGATGCCGGTTTGCCCGACGGCTTCCTCAATAACTTGGGACGGCCTCCCCGCGAGAGTGCTTGCGAATGCGAACGATCCAATGATCTGAAGTTGGGGTCCATCATGGCGTTGGTCAGCGGCCCGACGCTCGGTAATGCCATTTCCGATTCCGAGAATGCGATCCGTCGCATCGTTGAGAGCACACCGGATGATGCAACCTTGATCGATGAACTCTTTGTGCGAATTTTGAATCGACATCCGACTGCGGATGAGATCCAAGCAGCTTTGACCACGTTGACTCAGATCCAACGTGACCACGAATCGCTCATGCGCGAACTCTCCGAACGCGAGGCATCGTGGCTGGAGGAAAAACCCAAGCGCATGCAAGCCTTGGAGATGGAACGGGCTTCTGCTCAACGCGCTTTGGAGGAACGACAACAAGCGATCGCAGCCGATCGCGAAGCGGCGGACAAGGCAAGACTGGAACGACTGGCTGCCGCAAACGCAGCCGTTGCCGCGTTCGAATCCGGATTGGAACCGAAGCTTCAAGAGTTCATCGATGCGCGTCGCAATGGGTCGGCTTGGCAAACGCTTGCCGCCTCGAAAGCGGAATCGACGACAGGGGCCCAACTGATCCCCCATAGCGACCGATCGATTCGAGCCGTGGGTGCCGCCAACAAAGGGATCTACACCGTGGATACCCCTGCTCCCAGCGCACCGATTACCAGCATCCGACTCGAAGCCCTGACCGCACCGGACTTGCCAAGCCAAGGTCCTGGTCTTCCTCCCAACGGCAACTTCGTTGTAACGGAGTTGGAGTTGTTTGCGGGCATGCCGGACAAACCGGAATCGCTTCGCAAGATCAAGCTCGTGCGTGGCTTGACCGATTTTGATCAAGGTGGCTTCTCGGCAGCCGCGGTCATCGACGACAAGCTCAATGATCAAGGTGGCTGGGCCGTCTTCGGTGCAACGGGTGTCGAGCATTGGGCCGTCTTCGCTTTGGCGGAACCGTTGACGCTGCAACCGGGTGAGATTCTGCAATGGCGCATCCACCAATTCCATGACGCAGAAAGTCATCGCTTAGGGCGATTCCGCCTGAGCGTTGGTAAACATGATGGTGAGTTGATGCTGGGACTCCCCGAATCGTTGTCTGCTATCGCCGCCATTCCACGATCTCAATGGAATCCGCAGTTGGTCAAGGAAGGTCTCGATTACTTCCGAGGAGCATCCAGCGAGTTGATGGGTTTGCGTGCCACCGTTCAACGTGAAAGCCAACCACTCCCGGAAGATGAGCAAGTCGTCGTGCTGAAGAAGCGTATTGAACGACTCGCGCTCCCTTTGCCAGACGATTCACGTTTAGTCCGATTGCGTTCCGATACCAAGGAAAGCGAATCCCAGTTGGCCAACGCGCGGCTGACCGCCGCTCAGGACCTAGCATGGGCATTGATCAATAGCCCAGCCTTCCTTTTCAATCACTAGTAACCCAGCCCTTACATCTGTAAATCAAATTCAAAGGACGATTGACCATGTGGCGAATCATTGGATCGGCAGGCAAGGATTTATGCGATTCGAGTCTCGGAGTTTCGCGCCGCGATGTGCTGCGCGTCGGTGGCTGCGGTTTGTTCGGCATCAGTTTGGCCAACCTACTCCAGTTGCAACATGCACAAGCCAATGACGGCTCCGGTGCACCAGGTTGGAGTCGAGCCAAGCGGATGATCATGGTGTATCTCCAAGGCGGGCCGAGTCATTTGGACCTTTGGGACCCCAAGGAAAATGTGCCTGACAAAGTCAAGAGTGTTTTCAATCCGATCGCAACCAAGATTCCCGGAGTCCAATTTACAGAGAACCTCCCCAAGTTGAGCCTGGTCAACGATCGATTTACCATGATCCGCTCGATGAGCTACACACCCAATGGTCTGTTTAACCATACTGCAGCCATCTATCAGATGATGACCGGCTACACCACGGACAAGGTCAGTCCTTCGGGACAGCTCGAACCTCCCAGTCCGAAAGATTTTCCAAATTTCGGCTCCAACATCATTCGACTCCGCCCGGTCGATGAGCCGATGCTTCCCTTCGTGATGCTCCCGCGGCCACTTCAAGAGTCAAACGTGGTTGGCAAGGGAGGATCGGCCGGCTTCCTCGGCAAAGAATACGATCCGTACACCCTCTATCCCGAAGGGGACGATATGGATCTCAACAAGATGGATCGCATCAACGTCAGCGATCTGCAACTGAGACCGGAGGTCTTTTCGGTGCGGCTGCAACGACGTGCGAATCTGCGAGAACTGATCAACAAGCAGATGCCTACCATCAATGCTGCGGTCGAGAATCAGCAGCTCGACGAGTATTTTTCGCAAGCCCTTTCCCTCGTTGTGTCCGGCAAGGCTCGTGAAGCGTTCGACTTGAGCCAGGAATCGGAAGTCTTGCGAGACGCCTACGGCCGCAATACCTTCGGACAAAGTTGCTTGCTCGCGCGGCGTTTGGTCGAAGCCGGAACACGGATCGTGGAAGTCATCTGGCCAAAGGT
>JALOQW010000413.1 GCA_025459275.1 Pirellula sp. | reverse complement strand
AGTTGCCACCAAAGATTGGGGTTTCCGCCAAGGTTCGGAATCAGAAGCCAAGAAATCAAGTAGGTCACGGCGATCGAAATGATGCTGGTCACCCAAACCAGACGCGTCAATGGATGTTCGAAATCCATGCGGTCGGCGCCGGAATACTGCGATTCTGTCCATCGCTCATTGATGTAGTATGCGGCCACTGAGGCTACGATCATCATGGCACGCATCACGAACAACCACACCAGCAATTGAACCTGAGTCGTTTCAAAGTCAGGCCCCGCTTTGTGAGAGGACGCATTGATCGCCAGCAGGATGAACGTAATCAACGCGACCCCGGTCACGCCATAGGTCTCAAATCCGTCAGCGCTTGGCCCGACGGAGTCGCCCGCATTGTCCCCGGTGCAGTCTGCGATGACGCCAGGGTTGCGAGCGTCATCCTCTTTGATTTTGAAGACGATCTTCATCAAATCGGAACCGATGTCAGCGATCTTCGTAAAGATCCCTCCTGCGATTCTCAATGCTGCCGCTCCAAGGCTTTCTCCGATCGCGAATCCGATGAAGCAGGCTCCGGCGTAATCGCGTGGTAGAAAAACCATAATGCAGAGCATCATCAGCAGTTCGACGCTGATCAACATCATGCCGATACTCATTCCGGCCTTGAGAGGAATTGCATAAACCGGGAGTGGTTTGCCTTTCAAGCTCGCGTGTGCGGTCCGAGAATTCGCAAAAGTATTCACGCGGATCCCGAACCAAGCCACCAAGTAGCTACCCAAGATCCCGATAATGCTGAAGACGACGATGACTCCGACCATTTGAGCAGGCTTGCCCAGCAGCCAGCCAAAGTACATGACGATCACCACGGCGATAATCGCCCACAACAGAGCCAGGAACTTCCCTTGTGTGACCAGGTACGTCTTGCACGTTTCGTAAATGAGCTCGGAAACTTCCAGCATGCTGCCATGAACGTCCATAGCCTTGAGCTGTTTGTAAATCATGATGCCGAAGGCCAGACCGGCAACACAGACAACCAAACCGGCGTAAAGCAGGTAGGTTCCGGGCAGTCCAAAGAACAGTGTCTTGCTCAAATCCGGCAGTACCAAATCAGCTTCGCCGTGGACCACCTGCCCCCCTTCTCCTTCTGCTCCCCAAACAACTCCAGGAGCGAAAAGGCTCGCCAACAGGAAAAACAGTGTCCATGCAACACCGATCCAAACGCTACGTTGCGAAGCGCTCGCAACACTGCAACCCAATCTGTTCATCGATCGAATCCAAACCTTCTTCGAGGGAAAATCCTTAGCCATTGGAAGAGGCTGTAAAGTAACCTCAGGACTCATGCAGTTCAAGACTGGCATAGCCTCTTCGGGCAATTTAGATTGCTTTTGCGTACCTTTAAAGGAAATTACGCAACCTTTAAGTTCCTTCGGCAGATTCCGCTTCCGCTTGCCCAGCAAAGTCGCGGGACGGGATTTGCAACCCGAGAGGATCGTGGGACAATCCGGCTAGAAAGGGGTCAGGTCGTCATGGGAGGATGGGATGGTTGACGAGAGCAAAGATCTTGAGCTTCGCAATGGTTCGGAGATTTCATTGGAGGATCTGAGTCGTGCCTTCGCGAATGTGATGCAGTTGCCTCATGCCCCCTCGATTTCCTCCCTGGAGGCCGGATTGGAAAACCGGTTGCCGGTTGGTGAGACCAGCGTTCTGGTAACTCCGTCTTCGATCCTGGAAGCGGTTTTGTTCGTGGGGGCGCCCGAAACAGCGGGAGTGACGCGCGACAGCTTGCTGGGAATTCTTAAGGGACTGACGCAAGAAGAGTTGGACCAGGAAGTTAGTGATTTGAATCGAATTTACGAGCAGTCCAAGCATCCTTGGAGAATTGTGGCTGATCATTCCGGCTACGCATTGCACCTAGTTGGCCCTATGGAATCGGTGTTGGATCGGCTCCAGGCAACACCGCGCGACCACACTCTGTCTCAGAACGCCGTCGACTGCCTCTCCCTGATTGCTTATCAGCCTGGAATCTCGAAGCATCAGTTGGAGACGCAATGGGGTCAGAGCGCGGGCACAACTCTAAATTACCTCGTAAAAAAATCGTTGGTTCGCGTTGAGAAGAATAGTGACCGGGGTGAAGATCGTTACTTTACGACCGATAGATTCCTTGAGATATTGGGGATTGATTCGCTTGACGATTTGCCCCAAGGGGAAGAACTATGATCCGTTCGGGTAGAGCATTCCCTTCCCATCGAGGCACCATTGGCATTGCAGGCCTCCTTTGGGCGATTGCCAGCCTGCTGTCTCAGGCGCAGCCCCCGCAGGAAAGGCCGGTTCTAGATGAAGAGGAGATTCGGGCCTGGATAAGCGACCTCAGCAGCGAGAACTATGCAGCCCGCGAATCCGCGAATCGCAAGATCAACCGAGCCTTGGCACAGGCTATGCCGATCATTATTCAATCGGCAGAGACCATGACGGATGCAGGATCCGAACCGCTGTTGCAGTTTCTGGGCTTCGTTGCGGCGGAAGCGCTCTCGGGGCCCGGTGCGGATGCCTACGCATGTCTCGAGCGGATCGCCCAAGAGCGGACAACACATCGAGCAGTGATTGCGCAGCGCATTCTGGAGAGTATCGCGGTTCAAATGCGGGATTTGGCGATCGATCGCCTTCGTGAAGTGGGGGTTTCCTGCGAGAACCGGTTCCTTTCGGTTTTGACCAGGACCGTTGAAGTCAAGAACGCTCTCGTCATCGATAGCCGCTATTCCGGCACTGCAGAGGATTTGCAGCTTCTGCGATGGCTGTTCGACGTGCAGTTCGCAAAACTGGAAGGGCCCGCAATATCGCAAGATGTCCTCAAGCAAATCGCATCGCTTCCTCGACTGAATAGCCTTCAGATCATCGATACCGAACTGACCGCTCCGGATCTCGCTTGTTTGCTCGAGGCACCTGACTTGAAATTGCTCGAAATTCTGTACACGCCGATCGACGATTCGAGCATTGAAATCCTAGAGCAATTACCTGTCTTCGGCGATATGCAGCTTTTCGGGACAAAGATCTCCGCCCAAGGAGCCAAGGATCTCGTCGCTCGAATCGACTCCGCCAATGTGTTCGTTGGCCGAGGTGGATTCCTCGGGATTCAATGCGAACCGAGCTCGCTCATTATTCGCGAGGTGGTTCCAGACGGACCCGCAGAGCGAGCCGGCATCCGCACGATGGACAAGCTGTTGAAGATTGATGGAGTGGCGATTAGCAACTTTGATGAATTGAGGCGAGAGCTGGCGAAGTCTGCGGACGGTGAGAAAGTCATGGTGGAATATGAGCGGCCGCTGATCATGTTTCGGAGAGGGGACAATCGCGGCAACGGTGCCGACGGTCCAAAACTCGACGCATACTCTCCGATGCAGGTCGAAGTAACTTTGGGGCGGAGACCTTCGGAGCTTAATCGCTAACGTGCCCATACGTCTCGAGACGCAGATCGCTCGTCGATCCGTTGCGTGGTACCGCAGTCACCGCAGACTGCTCCCATGGCGGGAAACGCGAGATCCATACCGCATCTGGATCAGCGAGATTATGCTGCAGCAAACCCAGGTCGCGACGGTGATCCCCTACTACCATCGGTTCCTCGATCGGTTTCCTGATCCTCGTACCCTCGCAAATGCAACCGAGGATGAAGTCTTCAAACTTTGGGCAGGTTTGGGGTACTATCGACGCGCCCGTCAATTGCATGCTGCGGCCAAGCAAATCGTCGCATTGCACTCCGGCCAGTTTCCACGCAATCTCGACGCCGTGTTAGCGCTTCCAGGTGTGGGGCGATACACCGCGCAAGCCATTCTCAGCTTTGCGCACGATGACAAACTGGGGATTGTTGAAGCCAACACTCAACGCTTGTACGCACGATTGCTCTATCTGACCGATCCGCTTCCGTGGAGCACCAGCCAAAAGCAGCTTTGGGACTTCGCTGAGCGAATTGTTCCTCGAAAAGGATGTGGCGAATTCAATCAGGCCATGATGGAAATCGGCTCTCAGCTCTGCACGCCGCGCAACCCCAATTGCGCTGAATGCCCTTTACTTCCTTTGTGCCCAACGGGAGAACGTCAACACACGGATCGTGTCCCGGCCCCCAAGGACAAGAAAATCATAACCCCCCTGACCGAGGCAGCCATACTAGTTCGCAATTCTTCGGCGCAGTGGCTTGTTCGGCGCTGCAAGAGCGGCGAGCGGTGGGCTGGTCTCTGGGACTTTCCTCGCATCGACGTCAGCGATTGCGATGGAGAACTCGGCAGGAATGATAAAATCCAGCGTGCTATGCGCGATGAGTTCGGAGTCAAGGGCGAGCGCCCTACGCCCTCATCGCCGCCATCAGCGGCCCGGCGCCGAGGATCTTGATCGCCCGCTTCA
>JALOQW010000412.1 GCA_025459275.1 Pirellula sp. | reverse complement strand
CGTTGAACGGTATCGGGTTTAATCAATGTACACTAGACTCACGAGGGGGTGCTTAAGCTCGGGGCAAAACATCGTTTCCCAACTCAAGTCAAAACGTTCCTACTTTGGCCACATTTCGACTCTTAACTCCATTCGACCAAGCGCCGGACCACTGGATACGTGACAAATCAAAGTCGCCTCCTCGCCAATTCTTGACTGTGGAACATTGAATCCTCCAATCTGAGCAGCCGCAATGTCTTGTGGCAGAAATCTCCAGCGTCGAGATTCGTCGATCGCTCCAAACCATGGCCCATCAGGATAGTACTCTTCCCCGTCCGCAAAAATTAGCTCGCATGGCCGAAAGCGATATAGTTCATTCTCGAACTGCGATCCAATCCAAATCGTTGCGTCGTATCCATCGTCCCGATGGCTCGTTGGTTTGTTGATACAAGCCAAACGAAAGATACACGGACTAAATGACAACATCGATTCGACTTTCGAATTCTCTAAAGCTCGAAAATGTTCAGACTGTAATTGATACTTCTCCTTCTCTACCTCATACCACTGCCGTTGCTGTTGACGGTAGTCATCGTTCGTCATCTCGGCAACGTCGCCAATAAGATACGTATCGGGATAGATCGTGATATCTGGATCGTACTTTGCAGCTGGCATACGAATGATCACACGCCAGAGTGGGAACCGCTCCAATGCAGCTCGAATCCGCTCTACATCGGCGAGCAAGAACTCTACACAGGTCCCCACATAGAGGTTGATTGATCGGCTGATAACCTGAAATCTGTCGAGGTAGAATACTTTGTTTGGCCAGCGAACTTGGGCATACGTAGAGTCGCCTACGAGCTCCCAATCATGAAGAGCATCCTTTAGGTTCTGGAGAACTTCTTTATATTCCGACTCCGAGAAGTCTGGGACGTGGCTGGCAGTATTCAAGCGTGTTTCATTCGTCGACGCATCCGCCGAGAAATCACGGTTGTTTATGTTATATCGACCCCAGAACTGGCCAATGGATGGTCTTGCTCTATTCACGATAAAAAGACTCTTCCCACTCATTCACCATTCCTGGCACTCCACCAAGTACGCGATAGGCCAGATCCGAACTACTCGAACCTTCGAATTCCAGGACCGCATGGATCCCTTCGCCTTCATACACGTAGGCGAATCCAAGCCCTCTGAACGCTGAAATAGCATTGGTCGTGCCGATGCTTTGAAGACGATTGGAGCAGAGAGTAAAGACAAGTCAAGAAAATTCTTAGCGCAACGCTCGCGCTTTTTCCGACGGAGCCTCTGGTAGCGATTGTCATCCATGCCAAATGGACTCCCTGAAAAGAAGTGAACTCGGCAGGCGCAAAAATCGTGCCATGAGGCTAATGCCGTTCCGCTTTGAGTTGGAGAAACCACATCATCGCGTATGCATCTGGGTCAATTTGTCTTTGTTTGCACCTGGTTCAATCGACGATAGCTTCCCGGTGCCGTTCCCGTATTCTTCTTGAACGCAACGGAGAGGTATTCGGTATGCTCGTAACCGGTCCGTTTCGCGATCTCTGATAGAGACAGGTCGGTTTCTTTAAGCAACTGCTTCACTCGGTCCATTCGCAGCCGCGTGATTTCTTCATGAGGCGTGCGACCTAAGGACTTACGAAATCGTCCTTCGAGACTTCTTCTTGATAGCGGGATCTCTCGCATCACGTCTTCGACACAAATCCCAAACAGCGCGTTTTCGCGAATGTAGCGTACGGCTGCTGCAACATCCGGATCATCGATGGCAAGGATGTCGGTCGACTGTCGAGCTTCGATACCCATAGGCGCCACCCAAATTGGATCGGGACCGACGGTCTCTCCCGACATCATTCGATCGAGGAGGGATGCCGCTTCGTAACCGGTTCGTCGTGTATTGCAGACGATGCTTGTTAATGGAGGATCCGCCAGATCGCACAGCAATCGATCGTTGTCCACTCCCAGGACAGCTACCTCTTCGGGGACCGCCACCCCAATTTCTCGGCAAACGTCTAGCAGTTTTTGGGCCTGAATGTCATAGCAAGCCATGATGCCAAGCGGGCGGGGTAATCCTAGCAACCACTCAGCCAATCCCTTTTTTTCGCGTGTCCACGAGTAGCGAGGATCATCCCTGGCGAGCGTGTCGTAGGCGAAGCATTCGCACCCTGCCGCCTTGGCCTTGTCTTGAAAATGCCGTTGTCGCCAGTTTGACCAATTGAATCCTGGTACCCCACAAAAAGCGAGCTTTCGGAACCCTCGTTCGGTGAGGTGCTCGACCGCGATTTGGGCGATCGCTTCGTCATCCGTTTCGACCCATGGAATGTCCGTTAAGTGGCGAGCCGCGCTCACGTCGACCACCGGGCATCCTGCGCGACGCGCAGCCCGCGCGATCTCGTCCGTTTCGATGCGCGCGATGATGCCGTCACCTTTCCAGCCCGATAACCAGCCCGGAGGCTTGCCGCCTCGCTCCTGTTCCGGAAGAAATACCGACCACTGCTCATGATGCCGTACGTAATCCACAATCCCCTCGAGTACTCCTCGAGCGTAAGCGTTCGACGTCTCAATCAACAAGGCTACCGATCGGCGTTTACCCATTGCGTCAAAAAACTCAAGTGACAAGCATCGGAGAGTCGCCTTAACGGCTTGCAGAACCCCCTTGAGTGCATTATTTTAGCTCGGAAAGTCTCGCTCGAGACCCGCGGTCAGGTAAAAATCCTCATTTGCTCTGCGCAGATTCTCATGGATCCATGGCCGAGGATGCTCATAATGTGGATGTGATGGTTTTGTCTATAGAACACGGGGTAGTAGTGTGACCAAGAAAATCAATGTAGCGATGATCGGCTTGGGGTTTGGTTCCGAGTTCATTCCGATCTACCAATCTCATCCGAACGCCAATGTCGCAGCGATCTGCCGTCGCAACCCTGAGGAACTTCAAAAGACCGGCGACAGCTTTGGGATCGAAAAGCGGTTTACAGAGTACGACGATGTGCTGTCGGACAAAGACATCGACTTTGTTCATATCAACAGTCCGATTCCCGACCACGCCTGGATGACTCTCAAAGCCCTTGACGCGGGCAAGCATGTGATGTGCACCGTCCCGATGGCCACCACGATCGAGGAATGTCGCCAAATCGTCGAGAAGGTCAAATCAACCGGTCTGAAGTACATGATGGCCGAAACGGTGGTGTACAGCCGCGAGTTCCTTTTCATTAAGGAGATGTACCAAAAAGGGGAGCTTGGCAAGATCCAGCATTTAGCGGCTTCGCACCCGCAGGATATGGACGGTTGGCCGAGTTACTGGGAAAAGATGATTCCAATGCATTACGCAACGCACGTTGTGAGCCCGTGTCTCGGATTGGTCGACGGACTCGCGGAGTACGTCAGTTGCTTCGGTTCCGGAACGGTTCGTGACGACATCGCCAAGAAGTCTGGAAATTCGTTCGCAGTCGAAACTTGCCACATCAAGATCAAGGACTCCGACCTAACGGCACACATTTGGCGATTCCTCTACGACGTTGCACGTCAATACCGAGAGAGCTTTGATGTCTATGGCACCAAACGCAGCTTTGAATGGAGCTTGGTGGAGCATGAACCACACATCATCCACACGGCGAAGAAGCCAGAGCCGGAGATCCCAGAAAAAGTAACGGTTCCCGATTACGCTCATCTCCTGCCTGAATCGATCCGAAGGTTCACACTGCCGGCGGAGATCCATGACACGCAACACCTTTCCTTTATCCAAGGGGGTGGACATGGCGGTTCTCACCCTCACTTGGTTCACGAGTTCCTGTCGGCATTGGTTGAGGATCGAGATCCTCGGCCCAACGCGGTAACGAGCGCGAACTGGACCTGCGTGGGCATTTGCGCACACGAATCGGCGATGAAGGGCGGACAGATTGTGCGCCTGCCTGACTTTACCTTAGGCAAATAGGCACGGACCACAGGATCCGTTGTCTCGAGACGAAGAAGACGGTTTTGCATGGAGCGCGATGACTTGCAATCCTATCCAAAAAAATCAATGTATCCCTACTCAGTGACGGTATCAGAAACCATGAGTTGTTTCCTTCGATTCTTACTCGCTTCATGTTGCTTGGCTTTGTCGGGTCACGCAGCGTATGCTGCTGACTTGACCCTGTTGTTCATGGGGGACAACGGACACCATCAGCCAATGAGGCGGTTTCAGCAGTTAGCGCCGGAGCTGGAAAAGAAGGGAATCTTGTTGCGATATACCGACAACATGCAGGACCTCAATCCGCAGAACCTATCGAAGTACGATGGCCTGGTTCTCTATGCAAACATTGATCGGATTGAAGACTCGCAAGCCAAAGCGGTCTTGGACTTTATCGCATCCGGAAAAGGCTTTGTTCCGCTTCATTGTGCGACCTACT
>JALOQW010000075.1 GCA_025459275.1 Pirellula sp. | reverse complement strand
CGGCATTCGTCCGAATTCCCCTCCCCAAACCACCAATGTCGATTCCAGCAATCCGCGTTGCTCCAAATCCTGAAGCAATGCAGCAATGGGACGGTCGACCTCCGGGCAATGCAGCTTCAAATTCTCCTCGATCCCGTGATGGCCATCCCAGGTGTTTTGGCCACCGGCATTACCGCCACCCGAGTAGATCTGAATAAATCGCACTCCGCGTTCAACCATTCTTCGAGCAATCAAGCATTGCCTGCCAAAGGTACTCGGCCCCAGCGCCAGAGAATGCCAATCGGGCTTGGGTTCATGGATCCCGTACATTTCGAGGGTTGCTTCCGATTCCTGGCTCAAATCGAGCACCTCGGGTGCAGCCATTTGTAATTGAAACGCCAACTCGTAACTTGCGATCCTGGCGTCGAGTTCCGATGCGCTGTCGTCGCGTTGGCTGCGATGTTTGGTATTCAGTTCTTGGATGAAATCGATCTCACGCCTCTGCGCGGATCGCGTCGTACCCGCCGGAGGTTGCAGATTCAGGATCGGCTGATTCGAGGTGCGGATCAGCGTTCCCTGGTATGCAGCCGGCATATATCCACTAGACCAGTTGGGAGCACCACTCGTTGGACCACCACGCGGATCCAACATCACCACGTAACCTGGGAGATTCTGGTTGATGGAACCTAGACCATAAGTGATCCACGAACCGAGAGACGGGTGGCCTTGAAGAATGCGTCCCGAGTTGATCTGCAGGAGAGCGCTTCCATGAGCGAACGAGTCACTGGTCAGTGACTTGATCACCGCCAGTTTATCCATATGCCCGGCTATGTTGGGGAACGCATCCGAACACCAAAGGCCGCTTTCTCCGTACTGGGCAAAGGAACGGCGACTGGCTTGCAGGACGGCTTTAGTAACGGCCCCTCGACGAAACTCGTTCTCGATCGATTGACCATCTCGGGCTTGAAGCTCTGGCTTGTAGTCGAAGAGGTCGACTTGCGATGGTCCTCCGAACATAAAAAGAAAAATGACCGACTTGGCCTGGGTTTCAAGCATCGGAGCTTTCGGCGCCATGGGATTGGGCGCGGTATCCGAGGCTCGTACGGACCCCTGACGTTCCCCTTGCAACAGAGACATCAAGGCCAATGAACCAAATCCGGCACCTGCAGAGCAGAAGAGGCGTCTCGACATCGACGGGTGGGGAAGATGATCTTCAATGCGCATGCTGGTTAGTCGATGTAGAGGAATTCGTTGCTATTGAGGACCGCACGACACAAACTAATCCATGCCTGATCGGTGATTTCCTTGACGAAGGAGTTGCCTTGGGATTGGGACTGAAACAAGAGGAAACGCTTTGCCATTTCTTGCTCTTCGTCCGTTGCCGATCGTTGGTAAGCCAGTTTCCACAACCGTTCCACCATAACATGAATATCGCTTGCATTGGCCCCCTCGGAGCATTCAGCTTGCAACCGAGCGACCAAGGCAGCGGATTGTTCGCCAACCCAAGGATCGTTGAGCAGTAATAGCGCTTGCGGTGCCGTGGTTGTTACCGGTCGGATGCCTGCGGGCGAGGAACGATTGGCGAAGTCCATGGTTTCGAGAAAGGGAACTTTCAGCGATCGTTTGGTGATCAAATAAATACTGCGGCAGGTTTGTTCTTCGGCAGGGCTCTCCTGCCATTGAGAAATCGAAACAGGATTCGCTGCGTCTCGTACCTCTTGAGAGAGGGCAGGCACGACGCTCGGCCCACCTTGTTTCTCTGTTAGGGTTCCAGCGACTTGGAGGATACTGTCACGTATCGCCTCAGCATCCAAACGGCGCATGCGTTGGCTCCAAACCGTGCGAGATTCCGGATCCAGTTTCGTCGATTCGTTCGGTGCATCGCTCGAAGACAATCGATAGGCCCGCGTGGCCAGGATCACGCGATGCATGTGATGGACCGACCATCCCGAGCGAATGAATTGACTCGCCAGAAAATCGAGCAACTCCGGGTTGGAAGGTTCCAATCCCGTACGCCCAAAATCATCGGTGGTCGGGACAATCCCCAGCCCAAAATGCCTCTGCCAGATCCGGTTCACCATCACCCGAGCGGTCAGGGGATGTTTCGGACTTGCAATCCATCGGGCAAGCGACAATCGGCGCCCTGACGCCGTCCCCTCAACGCTCGGCGACCACTCCAACTTCGGCGCATCCGTTTGTTCGCAAAATATTCGAGGAACTTCGGGTGCGACCTTTTGTTTGGGCGAGTGGATATCACCTCGATGGAGGACAAAGGTTTCCGGAGAACCATCGCTGCGGTCCGAGACGGCGAGCGCCGAATCAAATGGGGGGACGGCATCTTGGGTTGACTTGATCTCTGCATCGATGGCCAGCCTTTTCGCCGGATCCTCGGTCTTGGAAAACTCATCGCGAAGTCCAGCCAGTTTGTTCTGGCGCTCCGCTTCCCAGGCCGAACTCGTCTGAGCATCCACCAAAAACTGTTGAATGCGACCGGTACCGCGACCTCCACCTCCTTTTTTGGGGAGTCCATAGGGGTCGATCCCTCGGAGACAACTCAGCAGCGAGTAATAGTCTTGCTGACTGATAGGATCAAACTTATGGTCGTGGCAACGGGCACATCCGATGGTCAAGCCGAGAAACGTGGTGCCGATGGAGATCACGACATCGTCTGCATCATCGAACTCAGCTTGGGTCGAATCGTCGGGTTCATCATCCCATTGATGAAGTCGATAGAAGCCGGTTGCGATGATGCATTCTCTCCATCGTTCAGGTTGGTTGAGTGGAGTCCAACCTTGATCGCGGCTCCATTCATCCCCTGCCAATTGTTCGATGATGAATTGGTCGTACGGTTTGTCGGAAGCAAACGCATGGATGACGTAATCGCGATAGCGCCATGCATTGGGTTTGGGGCCATCTCGCTCGTAGCCGTTGGTTTCTGCGTAACGGACCCAATCGAGCCAATGACGGCCCCAATGCTCGCCATATCGGCGCGAGGCGAGTAGCGAGTCGATGAGGGATTTCCATGTTGGCTCATCAGGATTCGCTACAAATCCGTCCACCATTTCAGGTGTGGGCACAATGCCCCACAGGTCGGCAACTACGCGACGGACCAACGTGCGCGGGTCGGCGGGTGGACGGCATAGGATCCGACCACCATCCTCCCCATTGAATTTCGACCGACGGGACTCCAGTAGTTCATCGATGCGCTGCGCAGCCTGTTCGATCGAAAGCAACTCTTGGTTGTCATCCGCACGAAGCGGCTGAAATGCCCAGTAGGTGCGATCCTCATCGGTAAATTCGAATACACGGCTTCGCTTTTTGGGACCTGTGGAAGCTGGGAGCGTTGCAGGTGGAGCACCGCGAGGATCCCAGGCTCCGTCCGCAATCCACTTTTCAAGGGCCTGGATTTGCTGAGGGCTCAGAGGTCCGCCCGCGTCGGTGGGGGGCATGCGCTCGTCTGGGTCATCCGACTGAACAACTTGCAGCAAGCGACTGGACTGGGGTTTGCCAGGAACGATGACGGCCGCATCGGACCAACCTTCACGATATTCGAGGCGGAGCCCTCCACTGGCTTCCGATCCTTGGTGACACTCGAGACAATGGGCTTCTAAAAGGGGCCGAATCTCCGACTCAAAGAATCGTTCTCGCTCATCGGCAACTGCGAAGGCAGTTAGGGCGATCGAGCAACCCACTAGCCCTGTCACCAGGCCAACGTACCGACGCGTGGAGAGGTTCATCTTTTCGAAATGCAAGTGCCAAGGAAACCAATGTTGCCCGGACGTTCACGATCAGGCCCAACTCAATATAACCTTGCCCGAATTCCCTTGCTGCATAACTTCGAAGCCTTTTTCGAACTCGGTGTAGTGGAATCGATGGGTAATCACTGGGGAAATATCGAGCCCGCTTTCGAGCATCACGGTCATCTTGTACCAGGTCTCGTACATCTCGCGGCCATAGATGCCCTTAATGGTCAGCATATTGAAGACGACCAAATTCCAATCGATCGCAATCGGTTCCGATGGGATGCCGAGGATCGCGATCTTGCCCCCATGGCACATGGCTTCGAGCATGGAACGAAGGGCGGCGGGGGAGCCAGACATTTCCAAGCCCACATCGAACCCTTCCTTCATACCGAGTTCCTGTTGGACATCGCTGAGACTACGACTACGGGGATCAAATGCGATGGTCGCGCCCATGCGGCGCGCCAGTTCCAGCCGGTAGGGATTCAGGTCGGAGATGACGACATTTCTCGCTCCCGCATGGCGAACAACAGCGGCAGCCATGAGGCCAATCGGACCGGCACCAGTGATCAGCACATCTTCCCCCAGGCAGTCGAAAGACAGGGCCGTATGGACTGCATTACCGAAGGGATCGAAGATCGACGCGATTTCTCGATCGATGGACGCATCGTGATGCCACACGTTGGTCATCGGCAGTGCGATGTACTCTGCGAAGGCTCCGGTGCGATTGACACCGATGCCTTGGGTGTCCTTACATAGATGGCGTCGGCCTGCAAGGCAATTTCTGCAGCGTCCACAGACGACATGCCCTTCCCCGGAAACGATCTCCCCTGGAAAAAAATCTTTGACGTTGGAACCGACTTCCACGATCTCGCCAACGAACTCGTGGCCGACCACCATGGGGACCGGAATGGTCTTTTGGGCCCAAGCATCCCAGGAGTAGATATGGAGGTCCGTTCCACAGATTCCGGTCTTTTCGACACGGATCAGTACGTCGTTGATACCGATGGTGGGGAACGGGACGTCTTGGAGTTCCAATCCGCGGCCGCGGTGATGCTTAACCAGAGCTTTCATGAAGGATTCCATTGAAACAAAGTCAGAATTGGGCGAAGTCAGTTTTTAGGCGGTTTCGGCGCTGTCGTACAGTTTGCCTGATCGATACGAGCGAAATCAATGTGTAAACGATACGGATCCTTGGCGTGATCGTCGACGGTGCGGGCTCTTCTCGAGCCATGATTTCGACTATGATAAGGTTCTTTCCGTCTGGCGGAGACTGGAAGGGAGCGATCGAAAGGGGAGCGATCGAAAGGGAATGAGCAGCAACGTAATCCATGAGTGAGTTTCTCTTCTATTACGTTCGACCTGAGCCACCGACATGGGTCTTCTTGTCCTTTTTTGCGGTGATCGGGATCTTCGTGGTTTTTCGTCGATTTTGGTCGTTACGAAACCTGGATATCCTTTTGGTCTTGGCGTTCACCCCCGGGTTCATGATGGTCTACGAGGGGCGAAACGCTGCCTTGGCCAGACCCGAGCCAAACGCTGCTGCGTCGAGCTCCTCTCCTGTCGGAGATCTGCCGCTCAATGCGATTGACGCAAGCATCCATGAGTTGACTTTTTCCGGATGGCCAGCCAACCGCCTTCTTTACTTTGGTTTCTTCTGGCTCTTGATCTGCGCTGGACTGTTGACCCTGCGAATGTTGCTCGACACCGCGATCATCCGCCGCCCTCTGCTGGAACCTAATCTGAACGGAGGTGGGATGCTGTTCATTGGGATCTCATTGCTCATTTTCTTGTTGATCAACGTGGCCATGAGCACACGCAATGACAATCGCAAACAAGGTCCAGATCTCGGGCCAGGCTATGTTTTGTTGAGCAAACTTCCCCAATTCTCGACGGTCCCCAAACGACCAGTACCAACAGTGGCACCCGAATCCATTGCGGCAACCAACCGCACCTCGAAACTCGACGTGATCGCGCGCGTCTTGGCGATTACGGCGAATGTCCTGTTGGTTCTCTGCATTGTAGGGATTGGTTATTGGCACTTCGGAAGCTTCAGTACGGGCGTCGGTGCAGCGACGTTTTATCTCTTGTTGCCGTATGCCGCCCACACGACAGGGCGGGTCGATCATGTGGTTCCAGGGGCGTTGCTGCTACTTGCTTTGTTGCTCTATCGGCAGCCGTTCGTCGCGGGGCTCTTCTTGGGCTGTGCTGCCGGAGTGATGTACTATCCGTTCTCTCTCCTTCCCCTTTGGTGCAGCTTCTATTGGCAGCGCGGTATTCGCCGCTTTGCCAGTGGCTTCGCGATTTCGGTGGCAGTTCTTGTGCTGGCGATGGCGGTGATTTACCCGAACGATTTGGCGCATCATCTGAGCTACATGTTTGGGATCAAACGCGTAGCCATGAATGGAATGGACGGTATGTGGGGCTTGGGTTGGCACCCCATCGCCCGTATCCCCATCATCGTCGTGTTTGTCTTGCTAAGTTTCTCGTTCATCTTTTGGCCAGCCCAGAAGAATCTAGCCACCTTGATGAGTTGCTCTGCCGCCATCATGGCAGCCACTCAGTTTTGGCATGGTTTTGGAGGCGGGCTCTATATGGCCTGGTTCCTCCCCTTGGCGATCCTAACCATCTTCCGCCCCAATCTCGATTACTGCGTAGCCTTGGAAGTCGTACGGCCATGGAAACGCAAGGGGAAACCGGCACCCAACGCCGAAACCGAGCCCCCTTTAGCCGCAGCCGGATAGACGCAACATCTCGGAAAAAGTTGCGTAGAACGTCCATCTTTCCATGGTCTTGAAAGTACATTGAAGGGACTGCCGATTCGACTCAGCCGCGCTCATCCCGGAGTCCAGATATGGGCTTTCTATTTGGATTGCTTCTTCTTGTCGTCGGTTTTGCGCTTTGGGTAGCCATCGGTCACGGCATCTGGGTCCTCTGCTCGCGCTTCTTCTTCCTCTACAACTCGACCTCATGTCCCGCCTGTCGTGCCGAGATCGCAAGAACCGACAAAGCCTGCCGCCACTGCGGATGGAGCTCGCGTCCTATCGATGCCAAGACCGGATTAAAGGTCTGTCGCCAGGCCATGCAAGGGGCCCTTCAACGCAAGTTGATTGATGACGAGACGATGCAACGTGGCGAACGCATCCTCGCCCAACTCGAGCAACAACTCGCCAACGAAAAGCGATCCCCGCTGCCACCAACCCCCTCTGCAGTCCCCTCCATCCCGTCCGTCGAGTTTGTCGAATCAGACCGATATACCCCATCGGTTCCTGCCCCATCCGTCCACGCCCTCGATCAAGAATACCCCGCTCTTAAACAAACCACGGCACCGAAGCCCGTTCCGACCAGAACATGGTCCCAGTGGATGAGCGCCTTCATGGAGGAAACCAACATCCGTTGGGGAGAGTTGGTGGGTGGGTTATTGATCGTCTGCTGTTCGGTCGCGTTGGTCATCAGCTTCTGGGAGCATATAGCAAGCCGCCCTTGGCTGAAGTTCTCGATCTTCACTGGAATCAATATCGCCACCTTCGGGCTGGGCCTGTATGCGTGGCATCGCTGGAAACTGCCGACCACCAGCAAGGGGATTCTGGTGATCGGGATGATGTTGTTGCCACTGAACTTTTTGGCCTTCGCCTTGTTCACGCTCGGTATGCCGTGGCATTGGCCAACGATTGTTGCGGAGATGACATCTCTTGCGATCTTGGGTTCTTTGGCTTGGCAAGCCGCCAAGGTTCTCACTCCAACTGCGGTAGCGATTACCACGGCCACTCCGATTGCGTTCGCGCTTGCCAATCTGTTGGTGCGCCGGACATTTGTGGAGAGCACCGACCCATCCCTTCTGGTTGCATGGGGAGTGGGGCTGATGGGACTCTATGCCACCGTAAATGGGATCGCTTGGAAACCCTTGCTGAAGCGAGCCGAGGGGAACTTCGTTCCCGCCATGGAGTTTCTGGCTCTGTCAACTTTTGGTGTTCTTCTTGCGGGGGGACTGTTGCTCCGATGCTCCGCAGAGCCTGCGGACAGTTTTCGTTTGTTGAGTCCGCTCCTGTGTTTGCTGGCAGCGCCCCCACTGTTTTTCGCGCTCGACATCGGGAGTCGCATCGAACGACAGTCTCCATGGATATTGCCGACGGTGCTGCTCGGAGCGACCGCGATCGCAATCGCCTCTTTGTCGATGTTCTTTTCCTGGCCGGTCCCAATACGCATGCTGGCTTCCGCGGTGGGATGGTTGGTATTGATCGGTGTCGTTGCGGTGCATGTTCGACAGCCAAGTATCGCATATCCCGTCTATCTGATCGCAAGCGCCGGAATGGTGCTCGTGTGGTTCTGTGTACGAGGCGACCTAGACTGGTGGAACGATTCCTCGCAACGACTGATTCAAACGGTAACGACGGCCACAACAGGTTTCATTTGGGTCGCTTGTAGCTTGGTGTGCGGTGGAATCGCCGTCCTTTTGGCCAAGTTGCGTTTTTCGGATGCCTCTGTGACAGCCCTTCGTTCGGGAGCGATCGTGGGTGTCCTTGGGACCATCGTGTTGACGGCTCTGGGCTTTGGGCGCGAAGCCTACTCGACCAGCGTCGGTGCCGTTTACGCGATCTATGCAATCGTGGCATTCGCCGTTGGCATCGTCCGTCGCAAACCATGGGTGGAAGGTGTCGGAGTGGCCTTCCTGTCTGCCGCTGCGATCCAATGGATTGCGTTTGGATGGGTCGACGAGCACTGGATGACGCGAGCCTTTGCGTCGACGGCCGGAGTTTCGGCATCGCTGTTGGTGCTGATGATGATCAAGCATGTCCTCGGGGAGCCTGCGCCGCGCGATAGCATTCTGTCCAACGCGACGTTGTCATTAATCACCGCGACTTCACTGATCGCCTGGTGCTGGTTTTTGGTGGGTGAGGCGAGTAGTTTGTTAGTAGACTTGCCTTTCTCGATCCATCTCGTCGTCATCGCGAGTCTCCTTTGGTTCCTGCTCACATGGGTTCAGCCTGAGGCTCCTTTTTGGCGGATCACGCAATGGTCTTCCATTGCAAGTTGCATGGCTGCAGTCATCCTGGCATGCAAACAGGCACCATGGTGGCTGGAAACTCCCAGCATCTATTTGCATCCGATGTGGCTTCAGTATGCATCGCTGACATTGTTTCTCTCGGGTGCGGTTTGCGTACTCCTCCACTGGACATTGCAGCGTGCCGCTCAGGTCATGAGTGCTTCCTTTGTTGGTCCCCTATTGAAATTGCATGATAGCAGTGTAGGTCATTATGCGATTGCAGCTGCATCCATCACAACGTTGGGACTATTTGCCTATGGCGCATACCCTGGGACAGCGCAGGAATTGATACCTCGCAACGCCCTTGCCTCAACGGAGATCACCACCTATTTCGTTGGTGGTGAAACCCAGGAGAGGAATGTCCCCAAGCTCAGTGCCTTGGAGTTACGAGGGATTCCGCATGCGGCTTCTTCGTGGGGACTGGACAGCGACCGTTATCGTGTGTGGGGCATGCCGCCGATGTGGGCCGCGTGGATCGTCGGGCTTTCCGCGCTGGGTTGTGTCTGCTGGGATTTGCGTCGAGGCGACTGGTGGTCTTTGCGAACCTGGAGCGGCTTATCGATGGCACTCTTCTTGGCCCTTTGGTATGCGATGGCTTCGCGTTCGGAATCAAGCATTGCAGTTGCTTCGTCGCTCCGTTGGCTAACGTCGTTCTTATTTTTTGTTGCAAGTCTCGGTCTTTGCTTCTGGATCCAACGCATTGATCGTGGCAAAGAGCCGGATGCGTCGATGTCGTTTCGTTGGTTTGACCATGCGTTCGCCTCCTTGTCATTGAATACTCTTGTCCCGTGGATTGCCATGGGAACCATCGTGATTGCATCGGTCCTTGTGCGGGCTCAAGCCTTGCCGTGGACCGGGTGGGCTTGGTTCATTACTGGATTGATGGCACTCTTCGCTGCCGTCTTGGCCATGATTCAGTTCCATTCCGCGCACAACAAGCCTCAGCAGCAAACGCGATCCGTGGCAGGTATCACTGCGGCCACACTGCTAGCCGCTCCATTCGTCACATGGGTCATCCTCCAAGTCGCGGTGACCGTGATGAAGCACCCGCTGACGGGTCCGAATCCGGATACTTGGTTTGCAACGCTTGGCTTGGCGGGTTCGTATGCCATTCCGATCCTATTGATTTCTGTAGCTCTTGTCGCCGTCTCCGCATCGAGGCCCAGTCCGCATCTGGCTTTTGTTTCGGCCTTGTTTCTGATGGCCACGGTCGTGGTCGGATACATGCTCATCCTGAAATCGAAGGGGCTGCGTGCCGAAGCCTGGGTTGGTTTGGCGGCAGCGCTCTCGCTGACCGCGTCGATCTTCAGTCTACTGTGGCGAGCCTATACCGATCGCGATCATCGAACCGATGCGCTGCTTCATTGGACTGGTCGTCCGGCAAAACTGGTGCGGGAGGAATGGCAGACCGCGCTTCAGCAAGTCAGTGCGGGCTTCTTGATCGTAGGGTTATTTTTCATCATCTTGGTCATCATCATCCAGCCTCAACCGATGTCGGGGCTCTCGTGGGCATCGAGTGGCATTCTCGTCGCTATTTTGATTCCAATGGTGATTCGCTTCCTTCGAGACGATGCTGCGGACTTGGCACCATGGATTGGAGCCATCGGTGTTTCTTGCATGGGGATGATCGCGCCATGGTGGGGGACGATTGATCACTCCCTTGCAGCAGCCACCGCCGTCATGACCTTGACGGGTGTCGCCATGATTGGAAATTCGTCTCGAGGACTATTCGATGACGGTATTCAGGACAATCCTCGTAGGATGTTGATTGTCGTCTACTTGATCCTCGCGATCATGGCTCTTCGTGTGCTAGCCTATCGAGCGGCCTGGTTCGGTCCCGGTCCCATGGGAGGTGTGGGTTTCCTGCCGGTTGGAATCTTGTGCTGTGCGTTTGGTTTGGCGGTAGCCCATTCCTGGTTGCATCGCGATCGATGGAGCTGGCTATGGAGTTTGCTGCTGGGGCAGGCTGCAGGTTTCGTCACCACTCTCTTCGTTCTCGGGGCCCCTCCTTCGTGGCCCATGAGGATGTGGGATACACTGTTCGTTCAGTGCAGCGTGATGGCCCTGGTTTCTGGCATCGGAACCCTCTTCGGCTTCGGGCGTCGCGTTCGGATTCCTCTCGTGATGGCCACGGGCATCCTGACTTTAGCAAGTGGTGGTTGGATGCTCGTGTCGCTCGTTTCGAACTCGAACGCATTGATCCCCATGTATCCATTAGAAACGTTTGGTTTAGCGATACTTGGATGTTTGCTTGGTGGAATAACGGGTTACTGGAATCCTCATTCGCGAGACGAACATGGGGTCGTGTACCTCAGTGGTCTTTGCGGTGTGGTCTTGTTCCTTCAATGGTTGGCTCCCGGCCCAAGCACTCTTTTATGGATGACAGCGATCGTTCTGGCTGCCTATTGCCTGGCAACAAGTTTCCTTTGGCGGGCTGGACGAAGGCTCCACGAAGAACTCGCGATGCTTGTGCGACTTCCCAAGCCGCTTGAAAAGCCCCCGGCATCACTCGTCATCGCCATGAACATCGGATTGGCCTTGATCGTCGCATGGCTGGCTACTGCGGCACAGTTTTATAATACCACGATGAATATTCGATTCACTTGTGCACAGGCGATCATGGCGGTCGCGTTTGCGGTCGGATTCTTGGCACGCTACGTCAGCTCGATTTCTCTTCAGAGTGCCTACCAAGGAACCTTCATCCGTGTCATCGCACTCGGACTGGGAGTCCTATTTGCCATCACGCTGTTCTGGCATGTGCAACCGATTCAGACGACCACATGGTGGGACCGAGCGAGTGTGGCGATGTTGCCACTGACGCTCATCGGAGCAACCTACGGATTCGGTTTGATCAAATGGATGGGATTAAAGGCGGAGTGGGAGCAAGCGTCCAGATTGATTCTCCCATGGATTGTCGTCGTCGCCATTTCGGGCTGCATCGCCTGCATTGCGATGGAGTACCAACAGGCGGGCTGGGAAGGGAGCGTCAACTTTCCTTGGTATCCGACGGTATGCATCGCGTTGTCCTTGGTCATCGCGCTGGTACTGTGTATCTCGGCGGCCCTACTGCCGGGACGCGATCCACTCGGTTTGTCAGAGAAAGATCGCGAATGGTATGTCTACACCGCTCAGGTCGTTTTGGTATTGCTCGTCATTCATCTGCGGCTCGCGATCCCTTGGCTATTTTCAGGAGTCCTGCAACAGGTCTGGCCTCTTTTGCTTATGGGCCTTGGTTTTGGAGGTATGGCGGTAGCCGAATGGGCCGAGCGTCGGGGTTGGAAAGTCTTGGTGCAACCTTTGCGTAACAGCGGGATGCTACTCCCCTTGCTACCTATACTCGCGCCTTGGGTCGCTGCCTCCCGCATCGACTACGGCGTGACATTGGTGATGGCTTCGATCGGTTATGGATTGTTTGCCTACATTCAACGATCTCCCTTTTACATGGCTGCTAGTGTGATGGCCGCCAATGGAGCGATCTGGTATTTGCTCCATCGCAATGATTTCTCGTTTGCTCAGCATCCGCAGTTGTGGGTCATTCCGCCAGCTCTCTGCGTGTTCGCTGCAGCACAACTCCTCCGGGATCGCTTGTCGGCTAGTCAATTAGCGGGAGCGCGATACGCATCGGTCGGTTCGATCTACGTGGCTTCGACGAGCGAGATTTTCCTGCAAGGCATTTCGAATGCACCTTGGCTGCCGATCGTGTTGGCGTTTCTTTCCGTGGTGGGCATCTTGTACGGGATTGCGGCCCGCATTCGATCAATGCTGTGGCTTGGCTCGATGTTTCTGTGCGTCGCGCTGTTCAGCATCTTGTGGTACGCGGCGGTAGATCTCGAGCAGACATGGATTTGGTATGTCAGCGGTATTGTCTTGGGTGCCGTCATCTTGATTGTGTTTGCCCTCTTTGAGAAACGGCGCGAAGAACTCAAACGGATTATGAATCGTATGCAAGAGTGGGAAGAATAAAGGTTTATCTCCCACGCTCACGGCGACTCAGCTAAAATCGACACTCGATACCTTCGCGGGAATCGACAATGTCACGATTGCCTCAGCGCTGGACTTCAAGAATACCTACCAATACGATAAACCGCAGCGATTGACCGAAGGGAACACGGATCTTTAAACGCAGGTGTACTCGTCGAGGCGCTATTGTGCGTCCACCAAGAAAGAATCTTTGATCCATGACAGCTGTACCTTCACCGAATTGTCCACCGAACGCCGTAATCACCTCGAGCGCGCCGATGGTGCATGTTGCCGATGTCGATCGCTCGGTCGAGTTTTATGTGCTGCTCGGTTTCGAATGCGTGAGCCGATTCTCCGGACACGATGGCAAGACGAATTGGGCCGACCTCGTATCGAAGGAAGCTCGAATCATGCTGGCTCGAGCAAGTGGTCCTGTGGACGCCGAGGTTCAAGCGGTTCTGTTTTATCTTTATTCCGAGGACGTGCGCCTGCTGCAACAACATTTGTTGGCACAAGGGATCCCGCACGCGGGCCCACCACCGCAGGAAGGGATCGAGAGCCCGCCACCCAACGGTGCGGCCGTCTTCGATATCGTCACACGTTTTTACATGCCCGCCGGCGAACTCCGCATCCATGACCCCGACGGATACTGCCTTCTCGTCGGCCAACTCGACTAAGCCGAAAGCTGCTCAAGAAAGGTAGTGGAAGTTGCCAAACTTCCGGGTGGTCATGGATCTTGAGCGAGTCCACGGTATAGGTTCGGTTCCCGTGACGGTACTGCGCTTCAACGAAGCACCCTACGTTATTAGCCGATCTAATTCATCCATTCGTGCGCTGCTGTGGTTTGACATGGGTTGGGAAGCGTATTTTAATCATGGGGGAGTCGCGGCCTTTGGCTACCGATTTATTGGGTAAATCCGTCCTGTTGTGCGGATTCTCAATCCCGCCTCGTACTTGGAGCATCCCCTGGAATGAAGAAGTTTGTGATCTACCTTGCCGTTGGATTGACCGCGTCCGTTGTTTCCCCAAGGGCTTTCGCCATCAAAGAGTTCGGTGAAACGTGGGCGAAGATCTACGTCGAGTCGAGCGACAATGAGGACTTCAAGAAGCTGGCGGCGGAAGCCAAGTGCAACGTCTGCCATATCGATGGCGAGAACAAAAAGAAGCACAATCCCTACGGAGATGCGGCTGAGGCTGCTGGGCTCTTAAAGAAGACCTTCCCACCCAAGCGATTCAAGGAACAACCAGAAGAGGTTCGCAAGGAAGTCGAAGAAATCTTGAGAAAGGTCGAAGAGAAAAAGGCAGAAGGCCAGGACAAGACGTTCGGTGAACGGATCAAATCGGGTATGCTGCCCGGTGGCGATGTCAAAGGCAAGTAACCCTCCATTGAAAGGTCCTCTCATGTGGAATCGTATTGGATTGGCACTGTTGGTCGTGTGCACAATCGGCGGAGCCGTTCGGGCTCAAGAGTCCAAACCAACGGCTGACGAAACGGGATTCGTCAGCTTGTTTGACGGCAAGTCGATGAAGGGTTGGAAGGTCAACGAGAACGAATCGAGTTGGTCCGTCAAAGATGGGATGCTCGTTTGCCAAGGCGAACGAAGCCACATCTTCTACGTTGGTGACGACAAGCCCTTCAAAAACTTTCACTTCAAAGCCGAAGTGATGACCGAGCCCAACAGCAACGCAGGCATCTACTTCCATACCAAGTACCAGGATTCTGGCTGGCCGAAGTATGGTTTTGAATGCCAGGTGAATTTGTCCTACAAAGCCGATCCTCGCAAGACGAGCAGCTTGTATGCCGTGAAGGATGTCCTTGAGCCTGCTGCGAAGGACAACGAGTGGTACACCCAAGAGATCATCGTCGTGGACAAGAAGGTCACCTTAAAAGTCAACGGAAAGACACTTGTCGAGTATGTGGAGCCGGATGACCAAAAGGCAGGTAGCGACTTCACTCGCAAGCTGGACCAAGGAACGTTTGCTCTTCAAGCCCACGATCCCGGTAGCAAAGTCTACTTCCGCAATCTTCGCGTCAAGCGATTGGATTAGGACTATCGAGTTGTTGATGACGCGGCAACGGTCGCCGTTTTCTTACGTTCTGCTTGCGATGGTTGCCATAGTGTGGTGGCCATCGCTCGTTACGGAGGGAGCCGATAACTCCCCGCCCGTTAGCTCACCGGCTGCTAGCTCACTGATCGAGTGCCAGGTCACTTCGGGACTGGCCGGAACGTGGAAGATCGGATTTCCAACCCAGCATCGGCTGGTACTTCGCTCAGCCCAGGCCGTCGAGGGGAGTGCATCCATCCAAACCGTCGATGGGGATGGAGTGCCTGTCACCTATCGCGATCCGTCATGGAGCTTCTCGATCCAAGATGGGGGTGGTTCCGCCGTTATAGAGATGATCGCAAAACATGGACGAGGCAATCGTCCGATTCGGGTCCGGGTAACCGACAGGAATCAGAAAGTCCTATTGGATCGAACCCTGACTGAGTCCGAACGTGGGACCGCGATCCCTGCGAACCAACCGTGGGTTGTGGGCATCGGACGCGATTTGCGATTGAGCCAAGGCGCCATGCGATCGCTCGGAAATGCATGGGGCGAATACGCCGTATCGGAATTGAGCCAGCTCAGTGACATTCCCTCCCATCTGGACGCATACGCGGGAGTCGATGTCCTGTTCTTTTCCTCGAGTAGCACCGACATTAACGAAGGTCTACGCAGCGAACAGCGTGCAGCCGTCACTGGTTGGACACGCCAAGGAGGTCAGATCGTATTGACTTGGGGAGAGCACGCGATGGCTCTCGCGAAGTATTCAGATCTTATGGAGATGATTCCTGGCGAGTTGGTCACAACGGCAGAGTCATGCGAACCGGGGCCTGTCGAATCGTTACTCGGTTCGCAGCAGCAATTGCAGCCCATGACTTGCGCGTTGGTGCGACTGCAACAGGGTCGGGTGGAAGTGGGGACGTTGACCAGCGATCGAATCAAGCTTCCCTTCTTGGCCAAGTGGGCTTATGGCATGGGGAGTGTCGTATGGATCGCGACCGAGATTGATTCACCGCAGATGCTGGCATGGGACACTCGACCGGGCTTAGTGAAGTACCTTCTCAAAGACGCTTGGGAGAAATCCGAGAATCGGGCTACGAAACAGGTCTTTCAAAGCTATGACGAGTTAACGGGCCAATTGAATGCGAGTCTGGATGCGTTCAGCGATTTGCAGCTTGGAAATCTCGGCCAATTGGTTCTGATCGCTGGGTTGCTGGCACTGGTGATTGGCCCCATCGACTATTTCCTCGTTTCTCGCTGGTGGAAACGACCACGATGGACGTGGTGGACATTGATTGCTGCGTCGTTGACCACGATGATTGGAACCACCCTCCTTGCAGGACGCTGGAAGCCAAGAATTCCCAGCATGAATGCTCTTGAGATCATCGACGTCGATGACCAGACTCGTTCCCTCCATGGTCGTTCGTTCATCCACTATTATGCGGGTCGCCGAGGCATCTACGATTTCCAAGCACACCATCAATCGTTGTCTCCAAGTCCACCATCGGGAGCCAAGCCGAAACCACAACCCAATCGCATCGACTGGTTAGGCCAACCAGGGAAGGGATTGGGAGGCTTCGACTCCAATGTGACCACCCAATTGGGTCTTCCCGCCTACAGCCTCAATTCGCAGGAGTCCAACTCAGCTCGAGAGTTGCTCGGACTAGGGTTTCCGGCCGCAGGCACCAAAGGCTTATTGTGCGAATGGAATGAAGCGGTCGATTTCCCCGCCGGCGGCAACGCGTTAACCACGGTGTCTGGCAAGGATGATTTGCTTCAAGGGTCCTTTACGAATCCGCTGTCTGTGGATCTGTTGGATGCAACGCTGTACTTTGCTGGACGAGCCTACACGATCCCTTCCCGGATTCGGCCTGGAGAGCGGATTCCCATCACCACCGCCATTCCGAAAGACATTGCACGTCGATTGCAGCGTCGGACCTTCGTGGCTGGTGAAGAACAAGGGGTGGAATGGAATCCCAACGATACGGGGAGCATCGGCCGTTTGGCAGAGCTCCTCAGTTTCCATCGGTCTTCTGGAGCGGCCTCCTACACGGGTTTGTCCAATCGTTACTTGTCGGTCTTAGAATGTTCCGACTTGCTGAAATTGGAACGAGCGGTCGTATTCGGATATCTGGCGGAACCGGTTTCGACCTGGACATCCCGGCGGAATCAAGTTCCGGTTCAAGCCCTTGGAGGCAAACAGGTGACGGTGGTCCGATTGACTTTGAAAGTGCAGAACAACAACCCGTCGACCTCGCCCACGCGTGAGTATTCGATTCCCATCCGTCCCTGATGGACATTCCCTGATGGACTTTTACCGTGATCAAAACGATCAAGCTCACCAAAAAATACGATGACATGTATGCCATACGAGATATCGATCTCGATTTGGGGCAAGGGGATCTGTTTGGATTCATCGGTCCGAACGGTGCGGGGAAAACCACCACGATGCGAATCATCGCAACGTTGTTGGAGCCGACCGAAGGGGAAGCCTATGTCTGCGACTATTCCATCTATACCCATCCGAAGGAGATTCGTCGTCTCGTTGGATACATGCCTGATTTTTTCGGTGTGTACGATGACATGACGGTCATCGAGTACTTGGAGTTCTTTGCGGCCGCGTACAAGATCGGGCCCCAACTGCGTCGCAAGCGCTGCAACGAAATGTTGGAAGTGGTCGATTTGGATTTCAAGCGCGATGCGTATGCCAACACGTTGTCCCGCGGTCAAACACAGCGATTGGGGCTCGCGAGGACATTGTTGCACGACCCGGCGGTTCTCTTGTTGGATGAGCCGTTGAGCGGATTGGATCCTCGTGCCCGTATCGAGATGCGGGCTCTGATGCGTCGTCTGGGGGCGATGGGCAAGACCATCATCGTCAGCAGTCACATTCTTCCCGAGCTCGCTGACGTCTGTAATAAAGTTGGAATTATTGACGCGGGCAAGATGATTGCCAGCAACGACGTCGCCACGATTATCAAGCAGGTCCGTCCCAACACAGTCGTGTTGATTCAACCGTCGCAAGCCAATCAGATCGAAACCGCGGCCAAGGCTATGGAGGAGCACGCGCTGGTTGACTCGGTGCAGGTTGCCGACGGAGGCCTTCGAGTAACACTGAAGCCAGACATCGAAGATTTCTCGGACTTGGCCAACACGTTGATCCAGCGAGGTATTCGTTTCAACAAGTTCGCCGCCGAAGAGATCAACCTCGAATCCGCCTTCATGGCCTTCACCAAAGGCGCCGGCGCCAAGATCTGACACCACACTCGTTCCCGTCGCCACCGCCACCGAGGCAGTGGATGGAATCCTCGCTCTCGTAGCCACCGCCGCCTAGGCGGTGGATCCAGCATTCCTTAGATTGACATTTCCTATGACGCGTCGACATCGGGGCGATCCGAGGCACGGGGAGTGTCCCCGTGCATTCTTTGAAAGCGTCACGGCGCAAGACGTACGGTAAGTACTGAGAATGAGGGTGTGATCTGTGCTTTGCTCTTCACCGGGCAACTTGCGCGGCTTCGCTTATCCGTCCAAACGCTTGTTCATTCGCTTCGTCGGAACGCATGTGGAAGCGTTCCCTCAGCATCGGCATGATCCGTAAGCTAGTCTCCGAACCGGGAATCCCAGCTGAGGTCTTGTTGCAGGAACCCCAATCAGCCTGACGCTGCGTTACAACGAACCGACCTAATGTAGTGGATCTTGCCAAGATCCTTGAGCGCCAGGAAGTTTAGCAACTTCCACAATCTTCATTGAGCGGTATCGCGTCTGGACGCCGGTCGAGGAGTCTTCGTTCTTACGATCTGTCCTCGATATGGCTTTGATCCAACTTTGCTTGGCGCCGAGGAAAATCGCGTTGAAGTCGATCTTGGCTATTAATCGCTCAGGTACTGATCACTCCAGACTCTTCAAAGCCAGTCCTATCCTGGCGGGACCCTGCTCCATGTCGGTACACTACGAGGCTTCAGCAGTCGTTAAATCCCGTCATCCACAAACGCCCTCGGTATAAGTGCCGATTTCCCTTGGACCAAGCCGCCCATAACAAAATCGTCTCCTTCATTTGGGGGATCGCGGACGATGTGCTCCGAGACCTGTTCGTACGCGGGAAATACCGCGATGTCATCCTCCCAATGTTCGTCCTCCGTCGGTTGGACGCGCTGATGCAGGTCAAGACCCAGCCCGCCCCCATGTACGGCCTCTATTCGATCTCTCTCGCCCCTGCTGCGGGAGGCGGTCGGGGTGAGGCTGCGAAAGCATCAAAGGCCCAAGAGGTCGTCATTGAGTACGAACCTGACCCCGATCTGCGCGACACCGAACAAGTACCGCTCCAAGAGGAAGTCGAAGCCTTCATGCGACGTGAGGTGTTGCCGTACACGCCCGATGCCTGGATCGACGCCTCATCCACGAAAATCAGCTACAAGATCAGCTTCACTCGGCACTTCTACAAACCGCAACCCCTTCGGAGCCTCGAAGAAATCTGCGCCGACATCCTAGCCCTGGAGCAAGAAACCGAAGGAATGCTAGCAGAAATCGTTGGAGCGACGCCCCGCTTGTTATAGGCAGCCCTCAGTATACCGCCTATAGATCTCCATGTTATAGGCAGCCTATAATAAGCACACGTATCCAGTCCCATGTTAAAGGCAGCACGAACACAACTCGCCTTGGCGCGCCGACGCAAGTCGACGCGATGCACTATGTCGGAACCTTCGAGCAAAACAGCAAATGATCGTGCGGGTCATTACGTCCGACAGCCTACAGGCTATCGCGCCTTCATTCCGAAACCGCTGCCTCCCGATCCAGCTTTGGTGATTAGCCCGGAGGTTCAAGTGTTGCTGTCGAAAGCAGATCGAGCCTTGGGGCGATTGGATGGTTCGATTCAGACGCTGCCACACCCTGATCTGTTCGTTTTCATGTACGTCCGCAAGGAAGCCGTTCTCTCAAGCCAGATTGAAGGGACGCAAAGTTCGCTTCAGGACGTCCTGGCCGCCGAAGCACAAATCCTCAGCCCAGATCGCCCACAGGACGTTGATGAGGTCGTGAACTACGTACGCGCCATGAATTACGGGTTGGAACGATTGAAAGAGCTACCGGTTTCAGTTCGATTGATTCGGGAGATTCACGCCGAGTTGCTTAAGGGGGTACGCGGCCAACATCTCACCCCCGGAGAGATTCGTACCAGCCAAAACTGGATTGGCCCTGCGGGTTGTTCGCTTAATGAAGCCACCTTCGTCCCACCTCCACACTATGAAGTCGCTAAGCATCTGGGCGACCTGGAACTCTTCCTACATTCCGACATACAGCTACCCATGCTGGTGCGGATTGGGCTGGCGCACGTCCAGTTCGAGACCATCCACCCATTTCTTGATGGAAATGGTCGCGTAGGGCGCCTCCTGATAGCCTTCCTGCTTTGCGAACAGGAAATCCTTCTAAAGCCCGTGTTGTATCT
>JALOQW010000074.1 GCA_025459275.1 Pirellula sp. | reverse complement strand
CCTTTCTATTGCTTGCGTTTGTTGGTGCGGTATGGCTGATGGTGGTGATGCCAACGCCGGGCATAGCGGCGCGAGGGAGCAGCCCTTGGTGATCGCGCACCGTGGCGCGAGTGGCTACGCCGTGGAACATACGGAAGCGGCCAAGGTGCTAGCTCACGCGCAAGGAGCCGACTACATCGAACAGGATGTCGTGCTCACAAAGGACCGTGTCTTCGTCGTTACGCACGACACCACCATGGATGAAACAACCGATGTCGAGACCGTTTACCCGGATCGAGCTCGAGCCGACGGTCATTGGTACTTCGCTGATTTTACCTGGGATGAAGTACAGCGACTTCAGATGCACGAACGAACTCGCAAGGGGAATGGCGAGCAAGTCTTCGCCAATCGCTTCCCGGGTTCCTGCGGTCAACGCATCCTTCGATTGGAGGATGAGATCCGGCTTATTCAGGGACTCGATCAAACCACAGGGCGCCGGACCGGTTTGTACATCGAACTCAAGGCACCCAGTTTTCATCGCAAAGAGTTCGGCGAGTCCATGGGGCAATTGCTGCTTCAAACCTTGGAACGATTTGATATCCGCGATGCATCAGCACTTTGTTTCATCCAATGCTTTGAACCAGATGAGCTTGAGTTCCTTCACCAGAAGTGCGAATGTCGATTACCTCTCATCCAACTCCTAGGTCGTCCAGTCGGCGATGACGCTCTACCCAAGATCGCCGAATATGCGGTCGGCATCGGGCCATCGCTGGAATTGCTCATGGTGCGAGGGGATGACGGCCAACTGCAATCGACGGGCTTGGTCGAACGGGCTCGGGCCGCGGGACTGAAGATCCATCCCTACACCATTCGGCGCGAGTCGCAACCAAGATGGTCGCAGTCGCTTGAGGAGACCCACGATGTTTTACTCAACCGCCTGCGTGTCGACGGATTCTTTACGGACTATCCTGACTTGGGCAGGCAAGCAGTGGTGAGTCACACAACGCTTCCTACTGATCCACTCCAAACGGAGCCAGGCCGGTGATAGGCGTCTTCGGAAGATAACGCTTCGTCTCGTCAACGTATTGGTCCGTACTGTCGCTGATTCGGTACTGAAAGTCCTGATCCTGAAAAAGAACGTTGGTATTGGCATCCGTGAACTCGATTCGCGTCACCAACGTTAACCCGCTGGCTTGGCCTTGTGCGTCCTTGCCTCGGTCAAAGTACTCGATCATGTAGGGAAAGTAGGGGAGGTTGGCAGAACGGCTGAGCGTCAATCGAACCTCCGTCGGAGTATTGCGAGTGGCATCACCGGTGACACTGTTCTCCTCGTCGATTGGGGCGGAACCCGCCAGCTTGGGTGGTTCGGTGCGTACGCGACCAACGAGTTGCCAAACGTCGACGCCCGCCAGCTTGCCACCGACCGCCTTATACCAATTGTATCTTTGATAAAGAGCTCGAAGTAAATCCGCTTGACCGCCCACCGCAAGAACGAGATTGACCTCGGGGCGGGAATCGGAAACCTGCATCGCGTAGGAGACGCTTTCACGCACCTGTCGCAGATTGACTCGACGAGGTGCCTCGCTGTTCCCGCATTGAGTCCACATCAGCTCGCCGTCAGAGATCTGCAAGAGATCGAAGCTCGTTTCGCCGACGGCAACACGGACGCTGTATCGAAAACGACCCGTTCCTTGCCCCATACTTTTGAAGTCGCCGACCATGATCGACTGCTGACCGAAGGCTTTGGTGCTTTGTTGCACTTTGCAAGATACCGGAGGCCCCCAAACTGCTTGTCGTATCGCTGCCAAAAGCAGCAAATTGGGATCGGTGGTCACCACGGTGACATCACTTGAGGTTTGAGATCCAGCCGACTCCTGACTAAGAACCCATCGTCCGCCCAGAAATCCCCATGCCAACACAAAGGTCAGAACCATCGCAGCAAACTGACTTGCAAACCGCTGCGTTTGCGACGGTGCGCACCTGCGCGAGAACCC
This sequence comes from Pirellula sp., assembly GCA_025459275.1. Classification (GTDB taxonomy): domain Bacteria; phylum Planctomycetota; class Planctomycetia; order Pirellulales; family Pirellulaceae; genus JBKCUI01. The sequence continues at coordinate 11,329 of JALOQW010000074.1, read as the reverse complement.
CTGTGAATTTGAGTTGGAAAACAAGTCGGCAATCGCAAGCGTTTGTAGGCTGGTCACAATGCTGTCAATCTTTTCTCGGCGATCGATGGTCGAGTTGTGCGGGTTTTATCAAAGAAAACAAATGCGGGGTGCCGAACATAGGTTCAGGACGCGCCTCAAAATCCGCTTTTGGGGCTCCCGTAGGATACGCGTTCGCGCCGTCTTGGCATTTCGATGCAGATCAAGTGATGGCGCGGGATTGTACGGTTCTCGGGAGGAACAAGTCCAGGTGGAAAGAGTCGGTCGCAGTTGCCTGACAGCTAGGTTGGCTAGACCCAATACATTCCAAGGGGAATCGCATGAAAAAGTTGAGTTATTTGGGCGTGATGGCCGCATTGGGTTTGGCTGTACCAGTCCTCGGTGGCGAACCCTCCCGTCGATACAACATGCCACCAGCCGCCAGGCTGGCAGAACCAGGCCCGATGGTGGGTGGACCTGGACCAGGCGTTTTGGCACCGGAAACGATTCCTGTACCAAACTATGGCGCTCCAGTCGCAACCACACAAATTCTGTTCAACCAACCACAAGCGATGAAGATCGCCTACGACGTGGTGGGTGACGGATCCTTCACCAGCGAATGCTTGATCGTCCCAGGACGTCTTGAGTTTGCTCAAGGAGGTATCTATCGTCTCAAGCTTACGGATATCGGCGGTCGTGAAGGGGTCGAACTGTACCCAACCGTCGAAGTCGGACTGGCGAACCCTCGCACAGCCGCCTACCTCGCTCACAACGCGATCTCGATCCAGTTCACGGAAGAAGATCTCGATCAAGCTCTCTCTGGTAACTTTGTGACCAAAGTGATCTATCTGCCCGATCCTGAGTTCCAAGGGGAAGTCATTTCGGGAATCGATACACTGGTCAGCACCCGCCTCGAGCCAGGCTTGGATCCAATCATCGAAGCCGATCGTCGAGGTTCGATCCTCGCGATTGTTCGCTTGGGTAACAAAGACATCGAACTGACCGGTTCCGCATACGCCAATGGTGGATACATGCCGGTCGGACCTGGGATTTTCATGGACGGGGCTGGCGGTTACTGCGGACCCGATGGTCGCCCCATCGATCCTTCGATGGTTCCACCCAACATGGTTGCTGGTGTCACTGCTCCTCAATATGGGATGACCTACAGTGGCACGCCGATTGGATTGCCTGGACCTCCTCACATTCCATTGGGACATCCCGCAGGACTCAAGCAGCATGTGATGCACAACAAGACTCACATGCACATTCCTGACCCTGTCGAGAAGATGAAGATCAACGTGAAGCATACCCCAGGCTTGAGCTATCCACAGCCACCGAGCCGGGTCAAGATTCACGAGCAGAACATCCATCCTGGATATCCTGCAGGTCGACCAGGCTTCTACCATGCAAGCAAAGTCGTCGCACCGAATCAGTTCGGTGGCCCTCAAGGTCCCGTGCCGGGAGCCCCGGGTGCTGGTGGCGAATACTGCCCACCAGGCGAAATTCGATAAGGGCCTGAAGAACCTAGGTTCTTCAGGTACATCAAATCGTGTGGCGCGTCTCCAAGCCGACGCGCCACCTTGTGGAGGAGTGATAGTCCCGGTGCTGCTGGGACTATTTTGTTATCGCGAGTCATCGGTGATTCAAATGCTCCAACGAGTCTCTTTTCCAGCATTGATCCTTGGGTGGCTGACCGTCATCGCGATCTGCATCGTAGCCGCCTTGATCAATCCGGCTGCCCATGCACAGGCTCCTCGAGGCGCATTGCCGTCCACCTCGCAGTCACTATTCCACGACGACATGCCACCCGGCGTCATCGGATCGATTCAACTGCGTCACAAGCCTCATCTTCGCGGTGTGTGGCAAGCCATCGAAGTACGCGGCCCGCAAGGGGTGCAAGTCAATTTCGCTGAAGGTGGGCAATTCGCTCCCGACATTCCCTCCCCTGCACGAGTCGCAGTGTTGGTAGGACCCGTGTACCGTCTTCGATTGACCGGTATCCCAGGTGATGAAGATCTGGAGCTCTTTCCAACCATTGAAGTTATCGATCGAACATGCCCTCCCGCCGAGCGCGAACATCGATTTCCAATCCCAATCGAAATCGACGAAATGGACATCGCCGACGCGGCTCGAGGCGAAATGGTCATGCGAGTCATCTACGTCGAAGACAATGAAATCGCGGAACCGGTCAACACCGCAGGTCTTCCGCAACGTGTTCTGGATGTTCGTCCCGATCAGAATGCCCTGCGAACAGCCGATTCCATGGGGCGTCCGGTCGCGATCCTGCGCATGGGGTCGAGGGTTCCAAATGTGACCGAAGGACAAGATTGGCTTGAGTTCCTGTACGGCTGTCCTCCATGGACCCATCTCAAGGCCATCCCAACCAAACAGCAATTAATCGATGAAGGTCGTTGGCCTGTGACCGCAAACTCCGGATCCCTTTCCGACCGCCGCTGAAAGTAATCAAGCATGAACAAAACGTTGCACCGAAGTCAGTGGGCGATTGCTGTCGGACTGCTCGCGAGCTTGACGAGCGGTTGTGCGACATCGACCGTCGGTCTGGTCAGTGGCCCGTTTAGCCAAGAATCGCTTGCTGAACGTCGCATGAGTGCCGCTCAGACTCCGATCGCTCGATCGAATGCGATCGTAGCGGAAAAGAAGCGGGCCGAGAGTGGTAGCTATAACGCTCCCGCGCGACCACAGGAGCTCTCGGACATCGCCCTGGCATCATACAACGCAGGGCCTCCAGGTTCAGGGAATGCAATGGCATCTGGAAATGCCGAGCGGCCCGTCGAAAGCTTCGCCGTACCTCGCGAACCCATTGGCATGCCCCTACAGACCATCGATCCTACCGTACCGGCGGTTGGGTCTCCCTATCGTTTGACGGGGCATGGTCGTCCCATACTGGGAGGACATGCAGCACCGAATTCGCAAGGGGAATGCACCAGTTGTGGGATCGGACAGCGCTATCGCCCGATGTTCCCTCAAATTCATGGCTCTTGCGGCACCGCAGTTGACGGTTCATGCTCGACCGATTGTGGACCTGCATGTGGACCTGAATGTGCGCCTGAGATGCGATGCGCTGACCCTCAGGAATACATCTTCGACGGCGGCGATCGTGATCCTCAAGTCCGCATTCGTGACGATATGAGCCAGTCGGGCTTGGACCCCGAGGACACGGTCATCCAGTACACGACAGCCAATGGGCAAACTCTCGTCCAGAGTGGGTGCCGTGTTGCGATCTACGCGCCGCGGTTCGCAAGTGTTCGCAAGCGAACAGGTCCGATGACCGCAGACTTGGCACTGCGTCCTCAGACCTCGGTCCTGCCCGATGGTCCAGGTGTGGTGCGTGAACAGCTTCCTCCTGTGAACATCGTTCAGCCAGTGCGGCCGATTGCCAAAGATGCCGTTCGAGTGGTCGAAGCCTTTCGTGAGCGACAGCGCCCCTTGCCAACCGATTGGGTGCTCCCCATGGGCGAGTTGAGCGATGCCTTCAAGCCGTTCGAAGACCTCGACTTGATCCGCTCCGGAGATCTTCTCGGCACGGATCCAGCGAAGCTGGCTTTGGCCGCTGCCGCAGCTCGCATATGGTCCAATGTGGATCAACTCAAGGTATTGATCGATGGTCAAGAAGCCGTTGTTGTCACCGATCTAAAACAGCCCCAAGAAGTACTCACGTACGAATTCAAGGGGGCTCGCATTCGATTGTGCAAGGTCGCATCGGAACAGATCGCTCATCCTGGGGATGTCATCTCGTTCACGATTCGGTTCGACAACGTCGGCGATTCTCCACTCAAGAATCTTGTGGTCACCGATTCGCTGGCACCACGCCTAGAGTACGTCGATGCGAGCCAACAATCCAGTTTGCCAGCTTCGTTCTCCGCCACTCCGAACGAAGCCGGCTCCAAAGTCTTGCGATGGGAACTGGATAACCCCATCAAGCCGGGCGAAGGCGGAATCGTTCGATTCGACGCCAAGGTCCGCTAAGCCGCAATACCGTTCAAGGAAAGTGGGATAGGCTTCAAGCCTGTCAAGATGTGCCGTTAAATCGGCAATGCTTGCACGACATGTTGTGCAGTTCGCAGGCAGGATGCCTACGCCTCTACCTTCGTTGAACGGTATTGTACTTAATACGACGGACTGGAAGTCCGTCGTACCCAAAAATAAGGCTCAGACAAACCACTAGCCCGATTTTCTTGCGGCCGAGGTTTGGGCAACACTGTCACTCTCACGCAACAGCTTGGTGTACTCTTCCACTCCTTCTTGTTCCTCAAGAAGGATGTCTTCGAGGAAGACCACCAACGGTCGATTGCCTTCGGCCAGTTCCAAAGCCTTTGTGTACATTTCCACAGCCTTGGACTCAAACGCGAGGCTGAACTCCAGAACTTCGCGTAGGTTCTTGGACTGCTTGATCTCGTTCCGCTGAGCGACTGGGACGCCACCCATCGCGACGATCTTGTTCCCGACGAGATTCGCATGCTTGAACGACTCCTTGGCGTCCCCTTCGAACTTCTCGGAATAGACTTCTCGCCAAGGACCTTCGATCAAGAACGACGCCTGCGCGTACTGCGCTACGCCGGTCCATTCATGCTTGAGGATTTCATTGAGTTGGTTCAAGATTGCTTGCTGGTCCATGATCTATCTCGCTTTCTGTTTCTTTCGTTGCTCATCGGAATGCTTGACCGTTCGCCGGACCAACACGATCACTGTCGCATCGCTCCATCGTTCGGCTTCGCTGCAAAATCCGTGTGAAACTTGGATGATTTTCTTTCGTACGCCTCAATTACTATAGCAGTAATTCAAGGCTTTTGGAACGCGACAAAAAGACCATGTCGCAGACCGACAGCAAAGGGGTAGTCATCTCGGAAGAAGTCGCGAGAATCAAATCGAAGATGAGGCAAGTGATTCAGCGAAACTGATTGTCGGTCTCAATACGAAGGTTCATTTCGGATCCAGGTTTAGTGTGATGTCAACGACGAAGAATCAAGTTCCAACCGTTCCACCCATGAGAGACTTGATCGAAGCCATGGCTTCACGCCGTGCGTTCATTCAAGCGGTCGCTGGCACCTCGGCCATGGCAGCATTTTCCGAATGGCCAACTGCCCATGCAGCGGACAAGGATGAGCGCGCTGCAACTGAGACTCTGTTTCAGTTTCGAGGAATTCCGACATCGTCGAGTGATACCGTGGTGGTGCCCGACGGGTATGTCGCAGAAGTCCTGTATCGATGGGGAGATCCGATCGACGGACAGTCACCTGCATTCAAGGGGGACGCATCCAATACGGCGGAAGATCAAGAGCGACAGGCTGGCATGGGTCACGATGGCATGGAGTATTTTGCGATCCCAGGCCAGGATCCCAACCAGCGCGGATTGCTTGCCATCAATCATGAGTATACGGATCAAGTCTTGCTGTTTCCGGATGGCGTGGATCCGCTGCCACCTGCAAAAATGCCCCTGGAGAAAGTTCGAAAATCGAAAGCGTCCCACGGCGTTTCCATCGTGGAGATCGCAAAGGATACACAAGGCCGATGGAGTGTCGTTCCTTCTCAACGTGCACGTCGCGTGACCGCAGACACACCCGCTCGGATTTCTGGTCCCGCAACCGTCAAGATTGGGACCTCGGTGCGAGGCACGGTCAACAACTGTGCGGCAGGTCGCACTCCATGGCAGACGTATCTAACCTGCGAAGAGAATTTTCAAAGCGTCTTCGGGACCAACGTTTCCGATTTCCAACCTTCAGTCACTCAAAAGGCGTATGGCCTCGATCGCTTGGGTTTCTTCTACAAGATCGATGGCAACAAGGTTCCAGCGTATCGATGGTGGGAGCAAGATCCTCGATTCGATCTCAGCGATCCGAACAACGACTCGGAACGCTTTGGATACGTAGTCGAAATCGACCCGATGGACCCAAGCTCGGTTCCGGTCAAACGAACGGCTCTCGGTCGTTTCCGACATGAGAACGCTGAATTGACGGTCGCGCCGGATGGCCGAGTGGTTGTATACATGGGTGACGATGAAGTGGATCAGTATGTGTACAAATTTGTGTCGGAAGGCAAATGGGACTCCAAACCGTCGACGACCGCGAGCGGGACAAGCATCCAAGGTTTGCGCGTCGGGGACAGTATCTTGGATCGAGGGAAGATCTACGTAGCACGCTTTGATGCAGATGGAACGGGAACGTGGCTTGAACTCGCCCCCGGCATCAACAACATTCCCAAGAAGTTATCGGAGAAAGATATCGAAGGCTTTGACGAAGCGGATATCTGTGTCCGGACCCGGGAAGCCGCAAAGATCGCAGGAGCGACGCCGATGGATCGACCTGAATGGCTTTCAATCCATCCTAGGTCTCGCGAAGTCTATGTCTCGTTAACCAACAACAAGAGCCGGCACGCAGCCGATGCGGCCAATCCTCGGGTTCAGAATATCTATGGGCACATTGTGCGATGGAAGGAAAGTGACAACGACCCGACTGCCACCCGATTCCAATGGCAGGTCTTCTTGTTCGGCGGGAATCCTAGCCATGAGGACCCAGCGTACAGAAGCAATGCGAAGGGAGATTTCTTTGCATGCCCGGACGGTCTCAAGTTCGATGCCGCTGGTACCCTTTGGATTCAAACCGACATGTCCAGCAGCGTGATTGGCAAACCAGGATTTGAGGAGATCGGTCACAACATGATGTTGGCGGCCAACCCAAGTACCGGCGAAACACGCAGGTTTTTGACTGGGCCAAAGGGATGCGAGATTACTGGGATGGCCATGACTCCGGACCGCAAGGCGATGTTCATCAACATCCAGCATCCAGGTGAACCGGCCGATGAATTGAGCGACGCCGCCGATCCATTCAAGGTCAGTCAATGGCCCGACGGTCCCAAGGGTGGCAGACCGCGGTCTGCCACCGTCGTCGTTCGCAAACTGGATGGCGACGTGATCGGAAGCTAGCTTATCGGTTCAGTTTCATTGTCATCTTGGCATTTCCGAATGCGGGAATGACTTGCTCGACGCGGATCGCTTTCCTTTGCTTAGTATCGATCCATATCGTGGTCTTGTCTGCAAGATTTTCCGCATCGGTGAGCGTGACCTTAAGGCAGTCGACACCATCGATCGATTCATCTCCCTCGACTTTCAGTTGCTGCGGGACAACCTGCATTCGCATCAGGTCGACAACGGATACAACTAACGAGTCTCCGTCCTTCCAGTCGATTCCCGAAACGATCGCATCGCGCGCCGGACCAACACACAACATCGCTCCCTCGTAAGCCAGGCTCTTTGTCGATCCGCCGGTAGTGGCCTCGACTGTTCCGTCACCAACCTGGATCTCGAAGGCTTGGTCCCCCTGTTGGAAGGAGCGAGTAACCGGCGTGAATGAAGCAGAGTAGGTCCCTGAGTCTTTCATCGTTCCGAATGGCGCTTCGGTAACGGATTCAACGACCCAACGGTCTCCGTCACGGCGATAGGATCGCTCCATCTTCATTGGAATCTCTTGCCCTTGAACAGCGAGCGTTACATCCCATGTCTCCGTTCCTTCGTTTGGAAGATGCTTTACCGGAGGAAGCGACGTGGTCGGCTTCAAGTCTTTGGGATTCGTGTAGGTGACTTTCGCGACATCTACGCGAAGTTCTGCTAATCGCTTGGCGACATCCTCGGGCATTTCGGCCTGATACCGGCCGCCTAGTTTGCTTGCGAGAAAGCGTTCGACTTCCGCATACATCGCCATTTGATTGACAGGCTTGGCAAAGCCATGGCCTTCGTCTTCGGCGAGCAAGTAGTCGACATCGTGCCCACGATCTCGCAGGGCGATCACGATCTGATCCGCTTCGGCTTGTTTGACACGAGGGTCGTTAGCGCCTTGGATGATAAGTAGTGGCCTAACGATCTTTTCCGCGCTGAAGAGTGGGCTGGCTTCTTGAATCCGTTTCTTCCCTTCTTCTGAATTGGGATCCCCTACCATTCCGTAGAGGAACGCACGTCCCGCTTCCCAATAGGCTGGTACCGAATCCAGCAACGTGAAAATGTTGCTCGGGCCAACAATGTCGACTCCGCACGTGTAGAGTTCGGGGGTGAACGCCAAGCCGGCGAGCGTCGCATATCCGCCGTAGCTGCCACCCATGATACCGATGCGGTTCGAGTCGGCGATACCTTGATCGATCAAGTGTTTGACCCCCCAGGTGATGTCATCTTGCATCAACAAGCCCCATTGACCGTCCCCAGCGTTGAGAAACTTTTTGCCGTAGCCGCCGCTAGCGCGATAGTTCGGTTGAAGCACTGCATAACCGCGGTTGGCAAGGAATTGGACTTCGGGATCGTAGCCCCAAACATCGCGAGGTCCCTTCGGTCCACCGTGTACCAAAACGACGAGAGGAAGATTCTTGGCGTCGCGCCCGACTGGAACCGTCAAGTAACCAGGGATCTCAAGCCCATCACTGCTCTTGTATCGAATGGGAGTCATGGGAGCCAGGTGCTGTTCGACCGCTTTCAATTCGGGTCGCGGTGTGTATTGATGGATGAGTTCTTTGGTCTTGGCATCGAAGAACCAGGCTTCGGAAGCGTATCGATCTCCGGTAATCGCGATCAGAAACTTGCTGTAGTCTTTCGTAGAACTTTGAAAGGAGATTTCTCTGCCAGGAAATTTCTCACGAAGGAACTCGTAGTTGGCTTTCCAGGTTGCGTCTTTCCAGTAGTAACGGACCTGATCGTCTAAGTAGGAAGTCGAGATGACTTGACGGGTGTTTTCATCGAGTTGGAGTCCTCCAAAGTCGACACGTTTTTCTGGATCGGTTTCAAACAACTCCATTTGTTTGGTTTTGGGATCCATCAAGTAGACTGCGGAAAGATCGAGCTCACCGCGGTTGGTCTCCAGATAGAATCGCGCATTGTCTGGAGTCCACCCAAGAACGGAGCTCCCTTCCGTGACCAACGTTTCGTAGATCGGGTCGAGCGAGTCCCCTTCCTTGCGTAGCAGTGTGGTCGTCCCTTGTTCGTCGGTTCGGCTGAGCAATCGGAGTTGGTCATCCCAGTCGAAAAGGTAGCTCGTGATGCGGTCGGTGTTTTCGTAGACCACTTTCAAGTCGCCCGTGGAGATCCTAAGTTGGTACAGATCGTGCCACGCTTTGTCGCGGTGGTTCAGTCCAACCCAAAGCAAATCAGGATTCTTCTGACTGACATGAGCGATCTGAGCTGTCACCTCATCCATCGGAGTTAGATTGCGCGACTCGGGGAGTTCTCCATCGGCCACCGCCTCGTGTGGATCGACAGCGAAGACATTGATGTTCTCGTCTCCGTCCTTGTCCTTGACGTAGAGAATGTACTTCCCATCCTCGGTCCAGTTGTATCCGTACAACGGTCGCTGGCTGTCGGTGAGCGGGCGGGCTTTTTCGAATGGCTCATCGAACGCTTTCACCCAAATGTTCATGATCCCGCCGTATTCCTTGAGGAAGGAAATCATTTTCCCGTCGGGGCTTAACTGGCCACCGGAGATCTGAGGATTGCCGAAGAACAGTTGCCGGTCGAGAAGCGGTGGTTCGGCCGCTGTCGCGAGTGTCGTGATGCCCGAAATGGTCATTATCAATAATCCAAGCAGGGAAGTGAGTCGCATAAGGCAGTAGGATCCTGAAGAGTTGAGGTGCTTGACCTGAATCATGTTTGTACTCGATTCACCAGAGATTCGTGAAGGGAGGAGGAATCTTGATCAGGCGACGATGAATCGAGAAAGTGACCCGCAAAGGGCCCGAATCGCGCTGACGATCGCCGCATTTTGTGGACAATAGAGGAGACTTCGAGATAGATTTTCCTCTGAATAACGAGAGATGGCGATGTCGGTTCGACAGGTTTTTGCTTGGTGTTTCAGCGGCTGTGTCGCGATGGTTGGCTGTGTCGCGATGATTGGGAGTGCGACGGTTTTTGCCGATGAAGGCATGTTCCCGATCAGTGAACTGGACAAGATTGGCTTGAATGCACGTGGTGTTCAGTTGACTCCGGATGAAATTTTTAACACTCAATCCACCAGTTTGGTGGATGGCATTTGCCGAGTGAACGGATGTACCGGCTCATTTGTATCGCCCGAAGGACTGATCATCACCAACCACCACTGCGCTTTCGACGCGATCCAGAAGGGGAGTTCGGCTCAGCGCGATTTGCTGACCGATGGATTCATCGCGGCCAATCTCGGAGAAGAGATTCAGGCCCCGAATTACACCGTTCGGATCACCGAGTCCTACACCGACGTTTCGGAGGAAGTGCTTTCAGTGGTTGAGCCCGATATGGCGTTCTTGGATCGAACGAAGGCGATCGATCGACGGCGCAAGGAATTGGAGTTGGCGGCCGAAAAAGAGAATCCGGGCATGCGAGCCGAAGTTGCCGAGATGTTTGTCGGCAAGACCTACGTCTTGTTTCTGTATACGTATCTCAAAGACGTGCGTCTCGTCTTTGCACCTCCGATTTCGATCGGTGCCTTTGGAGGTGAGCTTGATAACTGGGAATGGCCGCGTCATACGGGAGACTTTTCGTTGATGAGGGCCTACACGGCTCCGGACGGGAAGCCTGCTGAGTATTCGCCGGAGAACGTTCCGTACCGGCCCAAGAACCATTTACGCGTTCAGCCCTTCGGTGTCGACGAAGGGGACACCGTGTTTCTGCTTGGGTATCCCGGAAGGACGGTCCGCAATCGCACCGCGAGCTTCATTCGCTACGAGCAGAATATTCGATTGCCGATCATCGTCGAGCTTTACGCTTGGCAGATTCAAGAGATGGAGCGAGCGGGGGCCAACGATCGGTCGGTGGCCATTCGACATGCGACACGGATCAAATCGCTGGCCAATGTTGAGAAGCGATCTCGAGGTCAGTTGATTGGGTTGCGTCGAGCTGGCATCGAAGCCAAGCGACTGGCTCGTGAGTCGGAGCTACAAGCATTCATCGATAATCGCTCTGCCGAGATGTCCAAGTACAAAACGGTTCTGTCCGACATCAGCGCCGTGTATGAGGAAATGACTCGTCGAGGGGCGTTGGAACTCCATCTACGTGAACTGCGAATTGCACCTCGCTTGTTATCGTTTGCGTTCACACTCGTCGATGCTGCCCATGAGCGCGTGAAGACCGACGTCGAACGCGAGTCTCCATACATGGACCGCAACTTTTCGCAGACCACCCAGCAGTTGATGCTCGATGTGGGGGATTGGCATGGGCCCACCGATCAGAGGATACTCTCTGGCATGTTGGACCGGCTCAAGAATATTCCTGAGCACCAAGAGATCGAACCTTTGTCGCGCGTTTTGAAGTCCTCCGAGTCGATCGACTCGTTGGCATCCACCTTGGTGTCGACCTCCAAGTTGAGCGATC
>JALOQW010000411.1 GCA_025459275.1 Pirellula sp. | reverse complement strand
CGGAAACGGCGGACTACGGCAAGCCGGTTCGCGTGACCACCAAGATTGGGCGGCACTCGGAAACCAAGGACGGCGTTCTTTCAAGGACACTCACCAATCAAAGCGGGGAGAAGGTCTACGAAGTAGATTTCGGCGATGGTCCGGTGCGGTTGACTGCGCGGGATACGCTGGAGTTCGTCGAGCCCTTTGGCTTTACGCCGACGGGGATCGGACAAGAGTCGACCGGTCGAAAACCCGAACGAGGGTGCGATACTGTTGTTGAAGAAGGTCCCATTCTGGACGAGTTCTGCATTGCTGACTTGATTCTCGATCCCTCGCGTGGTGCTCTTCACTTCGTAATGCATTCCCAAAGTCTCTCCGGGTTGCATGGGGGTGGAGAGCTTGTACGTTCGCATCGAGAGTCGTTCATCGTCGGTGACCAATGAAGCTCCATCAATCTCAATCGTCGTTTCGTAGATAGGTGCAACATTGAGATACAGCGTATCGATCGGACGATCTGACTTGTTGGCAATCGTTTGCGTTGCCTTCATCACGACGTTGCGAGTCTCCGGAAAGATGTCGATTGCGTACTCAATGGATTGGATCCTGGGTTGCGTTGTCGATTTGAGACTTTCATATTTCTTTTCATACTCGACTTGGCGGGTTTCGATCTCCTCAGAGCCTAACAATCGGTTCAGGATCATGGTGTTGTAGCCCAACCAACCGGCCAGCCCACCTGCACTTGCCAGGGCCAATGCAGGCAATCCCAAATCGCGCGATCGCACCCCTGCAAAGCCTTGTCGCATCCGATGGATCCATCCCTGGATGGCTCCGCGCGGCATGAGGATTGTGCATAGCCATAGCAGGACCACCGATACGCTTCCCCAGTACAGTCCGAATCCGAGCAACCCAGGGAAGTAGGGGGCGATCCCAAAAAGGTCGGAGTAGACGTGGCTGGGCATAGCACCAAAGCGAACAAGCAACGTCTCCCATCGCAACCATCCCCAAAGTTGAGCATTCAAGACCAGGAACAGTATGAACATTGCATACCCTGCGTACTTGTTCGGAGCGAGGGTGTGAGCTACGAAACCAGCGACCGTCAGAAACAGCAGTCGCGAACCCGTAATCCCGAGCAACTCCGAAGCGTAAACACCCAGCTGAAAACGATGGTATCCATGCAACCATTGGTAGAAACAGCCGAGCGCAATACCACCGATGAGTATTGCGTAGAGCAACATAGCCATGGTCACAAATCGGGAAACAACAAACACGCTATTGGGGGCCGGGGTCGCACCTGTGATTTCATGAATGCGGCTGTCGCGGTCTCGCCAGACAAGAACACCGGTGAAAAAGGTGATGATCGCCAACGGGAATATGATGAGCGATCCGGTGATCTGATCGATCATCTTGTATGTCACCGGAAACGAAGGGGAGCCATAGAAGGACGTGTCACTCAGGAATAGACTGCTGCCTGTATTGAATAGTGAAAAGCAGAGGATGACGACGAAGGTGGCGCTGCCAACCACGGCGCGCATATCGGAGCCTAACGCAGACCTGAATTGGGTCCACCAGGACAGAGATGGATCCCGCTTTGGAATCGCGAGAGTAGGCTGAAGGGTGGTGAGTTCCAAATCGACTTCGGCGGGCAGCGACGCTGCCCGGCGCTTGCCTTTGGCCCGTACCTCGAACGAGAATTGTCGACCAGCAATTCCGAAGATGGCCAGGGCAACCCCGATCCAAAGCAATCGGTTGCCGAGCATGAGCGGTGTCAGCGGAATGGGAAGGGTATTTCTCTCGGCAACCGTCCAGTACTTCGTGGCAACGCCATAGGGAGCTGCACCAAAGGGATCGCTCAAACAAGCGAAGGTCTCATAATCGAGTTCACCCGCGATCGACTGGGTGATTGCATAGACCACCAGCAACAGCAACAGACTCAAAAAAGAATACAACGTACTGCGCGTCGCGCTTGCAACGGCGAAAACGATGGCGCCGAAGAGCAGCGTGTTCGGAACAACAAAGATCAGAAACGGTTGCCAATGATGCCAGAAATAAGTTGGTCCCCAACGTTCCGTATCGGACAGATTGAACCAGCCTGCAACAATCACACCGATCGAGATACCGATCGACGGAACCAGGGCGATCAGCGTTGCACCGGTGAATCGACCGAGCAGATATCCCCACTTGCTGAGAGGCTTGCTGAACAGCAAATCGGACATCTTGCTACTGAAATCTCGGGATGCTGAGGAATCATAGATGGCTGCCGCCATGAAGCACGTCAAAATCCCGGACGCTGCATACCAAAGCGCGATTGTGTAGGGACCATTCTTGTAGGCATTGCCAACGGCGCTACCGATCTGAACGTTATCCGACCCTGCAGCGAGTCCAAACATGACGGCAATCGCAACGACGAAGATATAGAGCATCCAGCCGCGCAGCCAATACGACAACTCAAACCGAAAAAACTCACGGAACATCCTGGACCTATGCGCTTTCTAGACGAGAGAAGAAGACATCTTCGAGGTCAGGCTCGGAGCTTCGGAACCCGTGGCCAGGATCGGAATCACTATAAATACGAACCAATGGACTTCCTGCAACCAGCTTCGTCGACAGGATCGGATACTCCCATGCCCGGTCCGAGAGCTCCCTCTTGGTCATCGAGCGGGACCAGACCTTGCCTGACAGCCCCTGTTCCGCTTGCGATGGGGAACCATGGAACAACAACTTGCCATGATGAATGATGGCCATGTTCGTGCAGAGTTCTTTGACATCTTGTACGATGTGGGTCGAGAGGATCACGATGATGCTCTCGCCGACCTCCGCCAGCAAGTTGTAGAAGCGGTTGCGTTCCCCCGGATCGAGACCGGCCGTCGGCTCGTCCACAATCAACAGTTGAGGGTTCCCCAACAGCGCTTGCGCGATTCCAAATCGCTGCCGCATGCCTCCGGAATAGGTGCTGACCGCTTTGTGTCGCACATCCGCTAGATTGACCCGCTCGAGCAAGGTTTCCACAACCTGACGACGATCGCGAGTACTGGCCCCTACTCCTTTAAGAGCGGCCAGATGACTGAGCAATTTCACAGCGGATACCCGCGGATAAACCCCGAACTCCTGAGGTAGATACCCAAGAATCTTTCTGACTTCAACCTTATCTCGCAAGACATCGATCGTCCCCATGCGAGCCGACCCGGAATCGGCATTTTGAAGGGTCGCAAGAATGCGCATCAACGTCGATTTTCCTGCTCCGTTGGGGCCAAGTAGCCCGAACATCCCTCTTGGGATCGTCATGGACACATTATCCAAGGCCCTTACCCCTCCGGGATAGGTCTTACTCAATCTCTCGATTTCCAAGTGCATGTTGGCTCCCCGCAATAAAGCTGCAATAACGATGCTTTCGCTCAAGCTATCGGAATCTTGGATTCGTTCCAAGCCACGTTGAGCAACGATCCGGAGAGTCAACGATATGGGGAGTCAGCGATCGGGGCCAGACGGCTTTCCGATGACGCGGTATCCTAGGAGTCTGTGAGATCGTTATCCCGGGAGTACTTACGTTGGCCAAAAAGAGAAATCATCGACTGCGCACCAACAAATGGAAAAGACGCTCGAAGCCAGGGGATGCTCCGGGCCAGTTCAATGTCGATCCGAATGCCTTTCCCACGAACATCCGGGTGATGGCTTTTGGGGCGGGTGCGATTATTGAACGCGAAATCAAGGAGGTGAACGAGATCCGAGGGTTGATGGCTCAAGCACCCAAGCTGTGGATCGATGTGACGGGATTGGGAAGCGAGCACATTCTGAAATCCCTTGGCGATCTCCTCCGACTCCACCCCCTCGCCATGGAAGACATGGTCAACGTCCACCAGCGAGCCAAAGTCGACGAGTTCGAAGACTCCTTGTTCGTGATCGCTCGCATGGTCGATGGGGATGACCCCAGCGACACGGAGCAGTTGTCGTTCTTTCTCAAGGAGAACATCGTCGTCTCCTGCCAAGAGCGGCCGGGCGACTGCTGGGAGCCGCTCCGCCAACGCATTCGCCAGCAGCGAACCACCATCGTCCATTCCGGTGTAGATTACCTGTTCCACAGCCTTCTCGACGCTGTGATCGACAGCTACTTTCCGGCTATCGATCGCATTGTTGAACAAGTCGATGCGCTGGAGTTGGAGATCATCGAGAACATGGAGCCTCATCAAATGCAGAGGGTTCATGAGTTGCGAGGTCAGTTGTTGTCAATTCGCCGCGCGATACGCCCCCACCGCGAAATGGTCAATGAGTTGGTGCGGGATCTGAAACCGACTATCTCACAAGAGACCCGAGTCCATTTGCGAGATTGCTACGATCACGTGATTCAAGTGATCGATACCGTCGACACTTATCGAGAACTGACGTCAGACCTTCGAGACTTCTACCTTTCCAGTGTTAGCAACAACAT
>JALOQW010000410.1 GCA_025459275.1 Pirellula sp. | reverse complement strand
CTTATCGAGCAGGTTGGGATTGGTGGGCACTGCAACCTTTGCAACCATCACAACCACCTGAGCCAATCGACTCGTCGGATGCACTCGCTTCCTGGAGCCGGACTTCCATCGACCGGTTCGTTCTGGATCGACTGCGAGCAAACCATCTGCATCCGAACGCAACGAGCACGCCTCGCGCTTGGTTGCGCCGAGTCTATTTCGATTTGACGGGTCTGCCACCAACCTACGAAGAACGACTCGCCTTTGAAGAGGATCCGAGCGAGGATGCCTACGAAGCGGTCGTTGATCGGTTGCTGGGATCTCCAGAGTATGGCGAACGTTGGGCCCGACATTGGTTGGATGTCGCTCGATTCGGCGAAAGCGACGGGTTTGAACGAAATTTTCCTCGTCGGCATAGTTGGCCGTACCGCGACTGGGTGATTCGCGCTTTCAACGACGATATGCCCTACGACCAGTTCGTGCGAATGCAAATCGCAGGGGATCAAATCGATCCAACGGCGAACGGTCTCGCTGCGGTGGGGTTCTTGGTGTGTGGATTGCATAACACCGTCGTCGGAGATAGCGAGCGAATGAAGCGTCTTGCCAAACAAGACGAATTGGAAGACAAGATCGGAACGTTAACCCAGTCGTTCCTCGGACTGACAGCCCAATGCGCTCGATGCCATGATCACAAATACGATCCCATTTCAAGCGAGTCGTATTATCAATTGGCTGGAGCCCTCCAAGGCATTTTGCATGGGGATCGAGAAGCGAGTCATTCAACAGAGAAGATTTACACGGTTCTGTCAGATCCTCATCCTGGCCCCGCGCATGTGCTCGTAAGAGGAGACCCGTTTCAACTCGGCGCGTCTGTCCAGGCGGGAGGCATTGTTGGCCTTCACAAGTCAGAGAAGGACTTCGGACTAGACGAGTCCGCGAGCGATGGCCAACGGCGATTGGAACTTGCGAACTGGATCGTCTCGGCTCATCCAGCGCTTCTGGCGCGTGTCATCGTCAATCGTATCTGGCACTATCATTTTGGAGCCGGGATTGTCGAAACACCTAATGACTTCGGATTCAACGGAGCTCGCCCGTCCCACCCCGAGCTCTTGGATCATCTAGCCGACGATTTCCTTCGAACGGGAATGAGCATCAAGCGATTGCATCGAAAGATCGTACTTTCCCAGACTTACCGTTCTTCCTCGGAACCCAATCCGCATGCCATGGCCATCGATCGGAGCAATCGCTGGTTGTGGCGCTATCCAATCCGTCGGCTTGACGGCGAATCTGTGCGAGACGCCATGCTGTCGATCTCTGGACTCCTGCGTCGTCAGTGGGGCGGGGAGGGATTTCAAGATGTCGATGTGCAAGAAATCAATGGCACGACTTACTATATTCCAAAAAGCATCGATGCTCCGGACTCTTATCGCAGGACCATCTATCGTTTCAGCCCCCGTTGCGAACGCAACCCCATTCTCGATGGTCTAGATTGCCCCGACCCATCGGCAACCGCACCTCGCCGCGCCAGCACCACTACGCCCCTTCAGGCCCTTAGCTTGCTCAATAATGAGTTCGTGCTGTTATCGTCGGATGCAGTGACACTGCGTCTGAGAGAACAATTTGAACCCAAGCCTGTCGAGGATCCCACGCCGATTGTGCAGGGTTTGTTTCGAAGCATCTTGTTGCGCGAGCCTGACGAACAAGAAGCTGCGATGGGGAGCGCGTTGGTTCGCGTGTATGGACCACAGGCCCTTGCTAGAAGCCTGTGGAATGCCAACGAGTTCTTGATCCTGGAGTGAGCGATGACGATAGATTCCTCTGAGACATGGACTCGACGACAGTGCTTGGAATGGTCGCTGCGTGGTCTGGGTGCAACAGCCGCATGGATGATGTTGTCGAGAGAGTTGTCGGTTGGACAATCTCAATCGATCAACCGGCCAACGGCGAGGGCCAAGCGAGCCATCCAAATCTGCCTGGTAGGTGGATTGAGTCACCTCGACTCATGGGATTACAAGCCGAGCCTGATCGCTAGCCACGGGAAATCGCTGCAAACCACGGAGAAACCGGACATCTTCTTTGGGAAGATGGGGTTGCTTCGAAAACCGGACTGGGAGTTTCAACAGCGGGGAGAATCGGGGATCTGGACGTCGGAGTTGTTCCCGCATCTGGCCCAACAAGCGGATCAGATGACCATCATCCGATCCATGGTCACGGAATCCGCCAATCACACGCCCGCCCTGTTCTTCGAAAACAGTGGCTTCGAGTTGAACGGCTTTCCATCGGTGGGGAGTTGGCTGTCGTATGGTCTGGGGACTATCAACGAAAACCTCCCTGCCTATGTGGTTTTACCCGATGGTCGTGGCGGACCTATGGGAGGTGCATCGAATTGGACCAGTGGGTTTCTGCCCGGAGAGCATCAAGGGGTGGTTTTCCAGTCCGGAGCGCAGCCGGTACGGGATCTTGGGCCTCATCGCGAAATCTCACGCGAGCAAGAAGCATCCGTACGATCCATGATTGAGCTGGTGAACCGGAGCCATCTTGCAAAGCATGGGGAAGAAGATCTGTTGCTGGCTCGAATCAAAAGCTATGAGCTCGCGGCTCGTATGCAATTGGCTGTCCCGGATGTTTCCAGTATCGATGCTGAGACACAAGCGACGCGCGATCGCTATGGAGTCGACCAGCCGCTCACAGCCGATATGGGGCGGAGATGTTTGCTCGGGCGACGACTGCTCGAGCAAGGAGTTCGATTCGTTCAAATTTATTCTGGAGGTCCGATTGCGGGTTCTCCCAGATCGAGTTGGGATGCTCACGAAAGTGTATTAGAGAATCACGCAGCGGAAGCACTGCGTATCGATCAACCAGTAGCGGCGCTTCTCGAGGATCTCGAGCAACGTGGCATGCTAGAGGATACGCTGGTTCTCTTTACGACGGAATTCGGACGAACCCCCTTTGCGCAATCGGACGAAGGGACCGTCGGACCCGGCCGCGATCACAATCGCTACGCCTTTTCCGTGTGGATGGCCGGCGCGGGAATTCGACGTGGGACTGTGTACGGCGAATCAGATGAGATTGGTTGGAAAGTGGCTGAGAATCCCGTGACTTGGCATGACCTGCACGCAACCCTTTTGCATCTTTTCGGAATCGACCACGAACAATTGGTCTACTACCATAACGGCATTCACCGTCGCCTGACGGGAGTTGCGGGTGACATCATCCACGCTTTGCTCACTTAGATAGAC
Source organism: Pirellula sp. (assembly GCA_025459275.1). Classification (GTDB taxonomy): domain Bacteria; phylum Planctomycetota; class Planctomycetia; order Pirellulales; family Pirellulaceae; genus JBKCUI01. The sequence goes on along the minus strand of JALOQW010000410.1, from coordinate 1,198 downwards.
GCCTACCGGAGACGCAAGAGTGGAACCAGTATCGGAGAATCGGAGCCCGTTCGATTTCGACGACGAAGACAACAAGGACACATCGTCCCAGCGTTCTCCCTTTTTTAAGAAGCTGCTTCGCGGCAGCATCATCCTCGCCGTCATCAGTTTCTTCGTAGCCCTTATCGGCTCGGTTGTCGGCAATAATGCGACGGGAGATAGGAACGTCGAGTTCATTGCATTTGCTCTGAATCGTTGGGGCATGTTGACGATGCTCATCGGATGCTTCGGCATCTTCATCGCCTTTCGTGGTCCTCAATTGCAAAGGCTGAGTACCTTCAAGCCGGGCATCCGGTCAAAGTGGTCCCCTTGGTGGACGTTGTTCGTTTGGAGCGTCATCGGTTGGTTCGCAATTGGAGGCATCTTGATCGGACTCGCGTTCTTGTTTGGAAATGGATCGCTATTTGTCATTTCTGCGCTGTTTCCGGTCGTCATGCCGTTGTTACTGGTGATGAGCATTTGGCACAAGGGAGTTGTTCGAGCGTATTGCATCGGTTTCCTGTCCAGTCTTTTGATCGGATTGATGAGTGTGGTTCCCTTGATATGGAGTTTTGGTCTATCCGCATTTCAGATGCCGACGGGAAGCGTGTATCGTTCGTATCCGTACGCTTACGACTCGAGTTCTATCTTCGGCCTCGGATACGTGGAGTGGTCCCTCATATCCGCCGTACTTGGCCAGCTTTTTTTTGCAGCTCTGGCAGGAGTGGTTTGTTCCGGCTATGTCGCCTGTCTCGAGCGGTTCCAGTCGGCACCATTCGAACTCAAATCGGATGATTTGCCGCAGTAGCCGTTTGCAACGCCGCTTTCGGTGAACACAATACAACAAGAGAATCGTCAACTTTTCATCGGTAAGGGAACTGCAAAAATGCGTCGATGGATCGCGTGGCCCGTCATGCTGGTGTCGCTTCTGATTGGAAGCTGGTCCTATGGCCAAAAGCCGGACAAGCGACCGCCTCGCGCAACACCACCCAAATTCCAAGCGAACGAATTTTCAGGGGTCTTTTTTCCGGATCCTGTAGCGCAATTGCAGGGGTCGCCAACTGCCAAACCCAACCTTGCGGCTACCGATTCGGGGGACATGGCAGAAGGGAGCGAGAACGAGCCGGCCGTAGGTGCCGACGTTTGGAAGCAGCTAATCAGTGGCAGCACCATCGAAGAC
>JALOQW010000409.1 GCA_025459275.1 Pirellula sp. | reverse complement strand
CGCGGGCGTGATCGTGGTGACACACGATCAGCGCACATTAGATGTATTTGACACGATCTACGAGATGGAAGATGGAGTCATTCGTGTCTCGACGCCTGATTCAAATCACTAACCCGACTCTATTCAAACGGAGACTTGCTTATGTCCGCGACACCACACAAACCTTGCTACGGCACGATGTTCCCACATGGACATCCTCGTCATCACCAAGACGGGAAGGCTTTCAGGTTCACTGCAGTCGGACCTGTAGGAATGATGGTGCAATCCCGAATCGTAGAAACGGATCTCGCTGAATGGGATGATTGTCGAACCTGCCATGAGTTTTCACATTGCTACCAACTTTGCATGGCAAGAATCGCATTGGAGACGATTGCGAACCACGAGTGAAACGCGACTTCGCCATCATTTTTAACTTGTCATTAACGCTCGTTGGAGGACTCAAACTTCGAGAATGCACCACTCGTTTTGTTTGCATATTTTACCAAGACCAGCATCACCGGGACTTCGACTAGTACACCGACGATCGTCGCCAGTACGACCGGAGATGAAGCACCGAATAGTGTGATCGCTACTGCGACAGAAAGCTCGAAAAAATTCGAGGCCCCGATCATCCCAGCAGGTGCGGCAATGTCGTGTCGGCATTGAAGACGGTAACAAGCTCCGTAGGCAAGGAAAAATATCAAGACCGTCTGGATGATCAATGGAATGGCGATCAACACAATGTGCAGAGGATTGTTGATAATCACTTCGCCTTGGAACGAGAATATCAAGACCAGCGTTAGCAATAGTCCTGCGATAGTGATGTTGTTGAACTTGGGAATGAATGAGTTTTGAAAATAGTCCTCACCCTTGGAACGGATCACAAGGTTTCGAGTGAGCACTCCACCCACCAATGGCACAACAACAAACAGGACTACAGACACAATCAGAGTCATCCAAGGAATCGTGATCCCACCGATTCCAAGTAGAAATGCCACAATCGGCGTGAACGCCACAAGGATAATCAAGTCGTTGGTTGCCACTTGAACGACCGTATAAGCCGCATTGCCTCGAGTGAGATGGCTCCACACGAAAACCATCGCGGTGCAAGGTGCGGCTCCGAGAAGTACTGCACCGGCCAGGTAGTCTTTCGCCAACTCAGGTGAAATCCACGGCTTGAAGACGACGTAGAAGAAGAAAGCTGCAATGCCGAACATCGTGAACGGCTTGATCAACCAGTTCACAACCCAGGTAACATACAGTCCCTTTGGATTCTTACCCACATTCTTGATGCTGGCGAAATCGACCTTCATCATCATGGGGTAGATCATCAGCCATATCAGAAACGCAATCGGTATCGATACGTTCGCGTATTCGAACTTAGAAAGAAATGCAGGAACCGCGGGTACGAATTTCCCAATCAGAACACCTACGACCATGCAGAGACCTACCCAGTAGGTGAGATTCTTTTCGAAGAAACTGATGGCACCGCTTTCAGCTTTGTCCATGTCGATTTGCTTTCTGTTTTACCAAAGTTGACTAATGTCCGAATTGATTGGACTAAGGCGAACGGGCACAAAGGTACTTAAGAACTGCTACGACAAGCTTTTTGAGGTTTTTCGTTTTGGACGACATCCCTCGATCGCCTTTGCCAATGAACGAAAAGCATCCGTAAGGTGTTTGTACCGCACTTCGTAGTAAACTGTACGACCTTCCTTCGTCGCCGTTGAACACCAGATTTCTCAAGCATTCCCAAGTGCCGAGACACAACGGAGAAGTCGACAGCGCAGCATTCGGTCAATTCGGTAACCGAGCATGGCCGGCCACATTTTGCCAAGCATGAAAGCAGTTTCAATCGTGTCGGTTCACCCAACGCTTTGAAGAGCTCAGCGTCGAGCAAATCGTCGATTGGCCCGCAACACTGGGAAGCTTCCTGTGGTTTCATTGTGGACTTTCTTTTAATGCATATTTGCGTCAGCGTGCAAGAATACTGCCTACCGCAACCTCGGTCAAGACGTTAAGATCAACCGCGTCGGGAAACGTTCAGTGGCCATGCAATTGGCCGTTAGCCATTTTTTTGCGACGCCGATCCTGGAAATGAGGCACATTTATGCAATTTCACGTTACATCAAAATGGGTTAATGGTCGCTCTAGCGTCTCACATTGCAAGAATGCGGAGATTTCGCTCGATACCGCACTCGATGGCAATCAGGACGCGTTCAACCCAGCTGAGCTTCTACTCGGTGCGCTGTCTGCCTGCATGATTAAGGGAATCATGCGGGTGTCTCCCATGCTCGACTTCAAGTTGACGGGAATTGAAGTTGTGGTATCTGGAGTTCGCCAAGATGTCCCTCCCAAGATGGAATCGATCGACTATGAGATCATCGTTGACACCGACGAGAGTGATGACCGCCTAGAGCTGCTCCACAAAAACGTGAAGAAGTATGGCACCGTGTTCAATACGGTCAGTGCTGGCACCAATCTGAATGGCGTCCTGCGTAGAAGATAACCAACCCTTTCCCTGTAAATATCACAAGAGCTTTCGAAGGAGTTTTTAATGACATTGAAGAAAATGGAAGATGCTTCGTCTGCGTTTTACCCTGAGCTAAAGCATTACTTGTCCGAGGCTACCCGACGATTCGATGTGATCCCTAGCGAACGCAAGGGTGAGCTCGCCAAGGTTTCCGATTACATTCGTGAGCGATTGTCTAAGTCTGAACCAGCCAAACTAACTTTCATTTGCACTCACAATTCACGACGAAGCCATCTCTCACAGATATGGGCGCAGGTTGCAGCCGAGTATTACGGCTTGATTGGCGTTGAGACGTTCTCTGGTGGCACCGAAGCGACGGCCTTTAACCCTCGCGCTGTCGCAGCCATGCAGCGATGCGGACTTAAGGTTGTCGCCGATGATCAGGCTGCGGCTAACCCTCGCTACAGCGTCTACACCTCTGACTCATCCACTCCGCAAGTTTGCTTCTCGAAGGCATATGGCGATCCACCCAATCCAGGCAAAGGTTACTGTGCGGTGATGACTTGCTCGCAAGCCGATGACGCCTGCCCGCTTGTGATGGGTTGCGACCTGCGGATGCCGATTCGTTACGAAGACCCAAAAGTAGCTGACGACACAGAATTCGAAGCTCAGCGATATGACGAGCGTTCTGCGCAGATCTGCGGCGAAATGCTTTACATGATGTCCCTCGTTTAGAGCACGAAAGATGAAGTCAAACGTCCTGTTCCTTTGCCCCCGCAATGGTACCCACCGCCAAATTGCCCGGGCCTGGACTCCATTTTGTACTTTGCCAAAGTCAACAACAGATTAAGAGAATATGCTATGCAGAAACTTAAGATCGACTATCGATTGCTGTTTCCTGCAAGCGTGGCGTCCGACGATGCGTGCATCGAACGCCTAATCACGACAGTTGAATCAAAACCTGGTGTCGAATCGGCGCATTTAGTCCAATCCGCTTCGGACCAGTCGCATGTTGTTTGCATCCACTACGATCCATCGGTTGTTTCGACGGCCGAACTTCGCGACGCTGCCCTAACGGCGGGAGCAACTCTTGATGCAAAGTACGGCCATGTGTTTAAAACAATCCCCGCGACCCACATGCGGCGTGCATCGGCAATTGAAACTCATCTCAGCAGGATTGAAGGTGTACTTGAAGCGGTTGTTTCTCCCGATGGAAAGATTCGCGTTGAATTCGATCGGCAACTTACGAACGAAGCCACGATCACCGAATCGCTTCAGGCTTGGACGAATGATGCCTTAGAGCCAGTTACGCCAGCGGTTCGAAAAAGCAGCAGTCATGTTCACTCCCATGGAACTACCCATGCAGAATCATCCCATGTGCATGGCAGCATCTTTGGCTCACAGACGGAGCTGATTTTCGCTGGCCTTTGTGGTGTGTTTTTGCTTATAGGCTGGTTGCTGGAATCGTTTTCCGAGCTCGGCGTGTGGGTGCCTTTGGCGGTCTTTCTCTTCGCATATTTTTTTGGTGGATACTTCACCGTCAATGAAGCCATCGAGAAGATCCGCTCTGGAAAGTTCGAAGTCGACTTTTTAATGATTGCGGCCGCTGGAGGCGCGGCGACTCTAGGAGCATGGGCTGAAGGAGCTCTCTTGCTGTTTTTGTTCAGCATTGGGCACTCGCTCGAGGGATATGCGATGGGTCGAGCTAAACGCGCTATCGAGGCGCTTGGCCAACTGGCTCCACGCACGGCTCGAGTCCGCCGCGGTGGAATTGAGTCGGATATTTCTGTCGAGGAGGTGGTCGTTGGAGACGTTGTGGTAATCAAGCCAGATGAGCGGGTGCCAGCAGATGGTTTTGTAATCGCAGGCTCTTCAAGCGTCAATCAAGCTCCCATCACCGGCGAGAGCGTTCCCAGTGACAAGTACAGATCCTGAAATGCTGCAACCAGAGCATCGCGTCTTCGCAGGCACGATAAACCAATCCGGATCATTGGAAATCCAAGTCACCAAACTCGCTTCTCAAAATACTTTGGCTCGCATTGTGAAAATGGTCAGCGAAGCAGAGACACGAGTTTCTCCGACTCAAAAATTCACAAAGAAGTTTGAGAGATACTTTGTGCCTTCGGTCATTGCCGGCGTGATGCTGTTGATGTTCGCGCCCTTGGTAATGGACGAAAAATTTAACACGTCGTTTTATCGTGCGATGGCCGTCTTGGTCGCGGCAAGTCCATGCGCTCTGGCAATTGCAACACCCAGTGCAGTTCTCAGCGGTGTCGCACGGGCAGCTCGCAGTGGAATCCTGATCAAAGGTGGCGGACCCTTGGAAAGTCTCGGAAGTCTCGATTCGATCGCGTTTGATAAAACGGGCACTCTAACTGAAGGCGAACCCAAAGTCACCGACGTGCACACCACTGTCGGCACTGATGAAACTGAACTGCTAAGGATCGTGATTGCCGTTGAAACCCTCAGCAAGCACCCGCTCGCACGAGCGATTGTTCGTGATGGAAAGAAGAGGCTGGGTAAAGGAGTGAACGGGAGTAGAGAAGAAATCCCAACAGCTACGGAGTTGAGAAGTATTACTGGGCGCGGAGTTCAAGCGTTGGTCGAGGGAGATCTCGTTCACGTCGGCAAAGATGATCTATTTCTAGAAGTCGACGGGCCACCGCTGCCCGATGCGATCCGAGCGAATGTTGAGTCACTCGAGCAAAACGGTCGCACGACTATGATCGTCCGTCGCGCGGGACGATACCTGGGTGTGATCGGACTGATGGATACGCCTCGCGAAGCGTCCAAGCGAATGATTTCTCGACTGCGAGAGCTCGGCATCAAGCGAATGATCATGATTTCCGGCGATAACCAGAAGGTAGCTGACGCGGTTGCCAAAGAAGTCGGGCTCGATGAGGCTCGCGGTGATTTGATGCCGGACGACAAGGTCGCCGAAATCAAGAAGCTGGAAGGCGAAGGTGGCGTGGCCATGGTTGGTGATGGAGTCAATGACGCTCCCGCAATGGCAACAGCTTCGGTCGGTATCGCAATGGGAGCAGCGGGCAGCGATGTCGCATTGGAAGCAGCCGACGTTGCGTTAATGGCTGACAACCTTGATCACTTGCCGCTTGCGATCGGCCTCAGTCGTGCAACGCGACGCATCATTCGCCAGAATCTTTGGATGAGTCTTGGCATGGTCGCATTCTTAGTTCCCGCCACGATCTTTGGCCTAAACATTGGCCCTGCCGTCGCCTTGCATGAAGGGAGCACATTGGTAGTCGTATTCAACGCGTTGCGGCTGCTTACGTATCGCGACAACTCGCTACCTGGAATAACTTAACGCAAAGTTTGTAGATGGATTTTCGGAGTACCGACCTTCCACACCAGCTTCAAAGCTATGTATTCCCTTCGCGGGATCCGGATTCGAACCCACGACTTCGAGGCTATGGGACTTCGAAAAACGTAGCACCCTTGCGAGTCCAAGAAACGGCCTCCATTGGCCAAAGGCCAATAGAGAGTAGACAGGAGAAAGTAGAGAGTAGAACGATTCAAGACCTGGAAGATTTCTCGGGCAACGATCGTTCATCATCACTCCACTTTCTCCTTGTCTACTCGGTCTACTTTCTACTCACGACTCTCTTGGCTGGGGCGAGCGAAGTCAACTGGAGCATTCGTCCGACATAGCTTCGGTCAACGCCATTCGCTTTCGCGATTACCTCCATGTCATCGAACTCACCGGACTCAAGTCGGTCCTGCCACGCGCACGCCGTGGGGATGGCTGTGAGAAGTGCGTTGAGCCACACCAACTTCAGGAAGACATTTATCCGTGCTCGCTTAATGTCTTGTATCCCTTCGGGATGAAATCCGATCCACCCTTCGTGCATCGAGCAGCGCGGAATAGTACGATCGACTTGAACAAACGACCGAGCACGAGCACCGTCCAGTCGGATTGAGCACGAGCACAAACGAACAGCCATTGCGAACAAGGTGATGCACCGAAGTCTGCGCTCGGATCGGTGGCTCGTGATGACATAGCTCGTCGTTCTCGGTGATCGATTCGTTAAGGC
>JALOQW010000073.1 GCA_025459275.1 Pirellula sp. | reverse complement strand
GAACGAAACGGTTCCCGCACCGTTCGTCGGTTGCGTTACTGCCACGATACCAAAGTCAAAGCCGTCGACCTCGGTGTCGTCACCTGCGACATTGAACGAGGCGGCGATGTCCTCTTGAGCAGGAAACGCGTTGTCGGTTGCAGTCAGTCGCTCAACGATACGAACAAAGGCGGTCTCGAAGGCTACTTCGCCATCGGTCAAATAACGAGATTGATCAGCGAAAGCGATCCCCAAGTTGTTGCCGGTTGCTCCGGTCGGAATGGGAGAAATCGCTCCTCGCAACGTTACGGTTCCAGCGCGAGCGCCTAGGAATGCAGTCTCAACAACGTTTTTGGCTACCCGCGGCTGCGGAAAGCCACTTGGTTCTGGGAGCACATCTCCAAAACCTCCCAACAAATTCAACCTTCGACCACCCGGCGTATTCGGTATGTCGGAAAGAAACCCGTTCGGTCCGTTCGTATACTGAGGAGTCTGTCCTGGAAATTGGAAGTTCAGTGCGGCCCGAGTCGCGTCCGCATCAGAAGGGGCCGGATTGGACAAGTCTGATATGGTCGTGGTCGGCAGCGGGCCAGCACTTACTGTAAAATTGACATCTTTCAATGATGGCGGGATTATGTTCGTTCGCGCCAGTCGATTGCGGAAGCGAATGTCGAAATTATACCCTGTGTCCGGGTCGAACAGGTTCTGCTTCACAAAGACATTGCCGGCGCCCACATAGTCAAGTTGCTCAATCGCATTTTGGATATTCAACGCAAATGCGTCAACGTCCACAAAGCCGTCGCTGTCCTTGGCAACTTGAATAGCCACGGTTTCTTCCGTGCCATACACCAGTTTGAATGATCCAGACAAAATGGCGATACCGGAATTGTTGGGCAGCAGGGGCATAGTGATCTTTAGCTTGCTGTAGTCTGACCACTGGAGCTCCATCTTCTCCAACGTTGACGAGTCGTTATTGGTGAAGTCCAAGTCATGATAGGCGCTGTATATCCCCTTGGCAGACGCCCCCCGCAGGTCCCGCATCAGCGTGCGAACGACGAACTTCTCCCCCTTGTTCACGATGGCTTCACTGACCGAGTCGTTCAAATTAGGGTCCAGATTCCGCCCAAGCGTGCCATCATTATTCAACAAGAAAAACTGATAGCTAACAGCCGCTTGGGGAACCAGCTCCCCCTCCGCCGTGTTTAGGGAATTGATGACCATCAAGGCATCCAGTGGGCTCAGCGCGTTGTCGCCGTCGGTATCCACTAACCCGGACCGACCCTGTGGAGGGGTGCGACCCTGCAGACTCCCCGTGCCAACCGAATTAAGTTGATTGATGACGATTAACGCATCCAACGGCGAGACGCGGAAATCGCCATCGACGTCATGGGGCATCTGGTAATTGTGGAACGGCGCGAAGTCGGACGCCATCAGTTCGCGTCGTTCCAAGTTCTCGACACGCAACTGGCGAACGAACCGGTCCTTAAGGGAGCTTTTCCGGCCTTTAAACTGACGCTTTTGACGTTTTGGGGAAACGGTCATCGATTCTTCCACCATTGAGAACGATTAGAGGTTGATCCGTCGTGTAAGGGAGCCTGTCGGCACGGCCCGTAAAAACCAAGTCCGTAGTTTGAAGTTAGTTGGTCCGCGTCTCGAATTCAATGCACTTCTTGCGCAGCTTCCCCAGTTTGCCCAATCATCTCCGATTGGAGCACGAGTATACGGCGCGTAACGCGTTTTCCAATTATTCAGGAGTTTAGAAGCGGAAACCCTCAAGAAGTTCCCTCGCGGCGATTTTTTCCGTGCTTGGCGAGATACTCCTGGACGACCGGGCGTTGGAGCAGTCGCGGATTGACATGAGGCCGTTTGCTCAAGAGGTGCTGTTGCGCTTGCTCCGGAGTCATGTTTTGCGAATGGACGAGCCAGCACAGCACCACGGTCGCACTTCGAGCCCGTCCGGCTTTGCAGTGGACGTACACTTTGCCACCCTGCCCGGTAATCCGATCCAGAAACTCCACGCCACGTTCGATATCCTCCAAACTGGGGGGATTGAAATCGACGGTGGGTAACCACAACTGCTCGATGCCATAGCGTTGGTACTCTCCCAGCGGACCTCGGTACTCGCGGCACATATTGATCACGCCACGAACCCCTAACTGGGCGAGGGGGGCGACGTCACGCCTCAGGGGGAGGGCCCCCAGCACAACGTCCGGTGTTACTGGGTCCCACCACCGCCGCCGCTTGAGGATGCGAGCAAGGCCGTAGTTCCAAGCAAAGGTCGGCAAGAATAGCGCGCGAGAGAGAATGGGGTGCATGGCTGGGGCGAGGTTCAGCTTCCTCCGATCATCGGATCGGTTGGATGATCGTTGAACTCACATGTAGAAATACGGAGTGTTTCATGATCAGCCGTGTCAAATTCTTCGTAGGGAGTCGCGATTTCGCGGAGCAGAACCGATTCGATCGGTTTTGCATGGTAGATCGGCATGGAATGCGAACTGTGAGATCGCCGCCATGTCGCAGCGACCACAGTGATATTGTCGCTTCCTCCCCCTTGGTTGGCTTGTTGGACGAGCGTTTGGCACAAGGTTTGTGGTTGCCGGTATTGCCGAATGGCATTCAAGATGTTGGTGTCGTCCACATGTTTATTGAGACCATCGCTGCACAGCAAAACGAGATCCCCTTCCTGAAGTTCCAGCATCGTTATTTCCGCAAACACGTCGTCTGCACCGGCTCCCAAAGCATTGAGTAGCACGTTAGACCATGGAGAGCGCTCCATCGCTTCAGGAGCCAACCGCCCCGACTTCATCATCTGCTCCGCGACGGTATGGTCGCGTGTAAGGAGTTTGAGTTCGTCACGCCGAAAGAGGTAACATCGCGTATCGCCAGCATGAACCACATACATTCTTGGCCAAATGACGTAAGCCATGGTGAAGGTGGTTCCCATCCCGGCCAGCGATTCCGAGCTTTCGGACTGACGCTTGATCTCTTGATGGGCCTGATTCAACATGACTTTCAGGTCTTCGATGAGCAAGCTTTCATCGGCATCCGTCTTGGGGGTCAGCCATCGCACGCGGTTGAGGATCGAAGCGATAAAGTATTGAATAGCTAGCCCGCTCGCCTCGTTCCCTGCCCGATGCCCTCCCATCCCGTCTGCAACCATGAAGAGATACCCGAGCGGCGAGCCCTTGAGTTGGGCGTTCGGCTCGACCGTCAAAGAACTGCCGATCGTCCGCATGCAGCGCGTCAACTCAGCCACAAAAAATTGATCTTGATTGTCGGACCGAACGACGCCGCGATCGGTTACGCCGGACGCGTCAACGAGCATGCTGTTCATGATAAGTGGGCTTTGGGGCGGAGCATTTTTGGGGCTCGGTTCGGGATTGCGATGGACGGGCTGCATGCGAGTCGCTAACCTGCGACGTCGTTTTTCTACCGGATGAATCCATATCCTACCGTGTTTATTCCTTTCGGTGTTGTCCGATTCTCGCCATGCCAGTTGCCTCACCCCACTATCCGATCCGGATCTACAACACGCTGACCAAGACGAAAGACCCCCTGGAGACCATTCAACCGGGGCAGGTTGGGATGTACCTCTGCGGCCCGACAGTCTATGCCGAAGCCCACATCGGACACATGGTCGGCCCGGTCATTTTTGATACGGTGAAGCGCTTCCTGACCTATTGCGGCTACCAGGTGACCTGGGTCGTCAATATCACCGACGTGGATGACAAGCTGATTCAGCGTTCCCAGCAACGGGGCATTTCCATGTTTCAGCTCGCGACGCAGATGACCGCAGACTATCTGTCGAATCTGTTAGCGTTGGGGGTCGATCAAATCGATCGAATGCCGCGAGCCACCGACAGCATGGGTGAGATCATCTCCTTTATCGAGGAACTGATTGCACGTGGCTTTGCCTACGCCAGCGATGGCGATGTGTTTTTTGACGTGACCAAGGACAGCGAGTACGGGCGACTGAGCAATCGCTCCGCCGACGAGCAGCAAGGGGAAGGAGGCGGTGCGGCCTCCAGAAAGCGATCGGCCGGCGACTTTGCTCTGTGGAAGTCCGCAAAGCCGGGCGAGCCGAGTTGGCCTAGCCCTTGGGGTGATGGACGACCCGGTTGGCATATCGAATGCTCTGCCATGAGTCGCGGCATCCTCGGCAAGACCTTCGACATCCACGGAGGTGGCTTGGACTTGGTCTTCCCCCACCATGAAAACGAATTAGCCCAAAGCCGCTGCTGCCACGGTCAACCGATGGTTCGTTATTGGATGCATAACGGACTGATGCGGGCTTCTACCGAAGCGGGCAAGGTCGGCGGTCGTTCCGAACGAGAAGGAGGCGATGCGGATGTATCAGGCAAGATCTCGCGAAGCAAGGGAGCAGGGGGCTTGGCAGCGCTGATCGCCAAGCACACCGGCGAGCGCATTCGATTCTTCTTGCTTCGATCGCACTACCGATCCACGACGATCTTCGGGGACGAACCTCTGCACGAAGCCGGAACGTCCCTCGAAACCTTCTACCGCTTGTTCGATCGCTTTCAACGTATTACGGGTAAATCGTTTTACGAGTTGGCGTACGTCACCCGGCGATCGGAGTTCGTTCCGCCAACGCATAACAATCCGTTGACTTCGGAATTAGTCGCATTGCGAGAATCGTTCTTGTCCAAGATGGACGATGACTTCAACACCGGGGGCGCGACGGCGGATCTGTTTGAAATGGCACGTGCCCTGAATCGATCCATTGAAACCGAGAAGTTAGAAGAATCGATCACTCCGGCCCAAATCGAGTCGCTGCAATTCGGTATGCAAGTCCTCAAAGAAATGGCCGCACTGCTCGGCATTTTCCTGAAACCGGTCCCAAAAACGTCGGGGGACGACAACTCACAACAACTCGTGAGCGCGTTGATCGAACTGATTCTGAAATTGCGAACCGATGCCCGGGCACGACGCGACTTTGCCACCTCCGACGCGGTGCGCGATGGCTTGCAAGCCATCGGTGTCCTCATCCAGGACGGCAAAGCCGGCACCACCTGGCAAATCAAGAGCTGATCGCTTCGATACCGCTCCATTAATTCCAATACCGTTCAACGAACAAACCTCACGTAGTGGATCTTGCCAAAGATCCTTGAGCACCGGAAAGTTCAACAACTTCCAGTCCCTTCGTTGAACGGTATTGCCTCTCATCCCGACCGCTAGCTTGAGCAGTTGCACCCGTAGCCGCGACCGCCTAGGTCGTGGAGCGATTCCGCTCGGGATTCACGCTCAAAGGTTCAACGCCATTATCGGAACCCCTCATCGCGGTCCCATAACAAAGCGTGCAACGTTCCGAACACCTTGATGCGCCGAAGCGGTTGCGATCCACCGCCTAGGCGGCGGTGGCTACGGGAACGCGGTGGCTACGATGCTTGATCCACCGCCCAGGCGGCGGTGGCTACGGGGAGGTGCAAGGAGATCGCTCGGTAGTGTAGACTTGTGGTCGTTTTTTAACATGCTGAAGAAAGAACTCAGGTGAAACTTTATGATCATGCGTCGTCGCTTTCTTCAAGGAGGAGTGGTTTGCGGAGGAATGGTATGCGCTGGGGCTCTCGACTGGCGCAGTACGCACGAGGCGTGGTCGCAAACCCCTGGTCCCAAAAAACGCGCGACGATGGCTTATGTGGGGACCTTTAGTTCACCCTTACAAGATGTTCTGCCGACTCAAGTGGATCTGCCTCCGGGCAATGGACGCGGGATCCATCTTTTTCATGTGGATCTCGACTCAGGATCGGCGATGTCAGCCGGCGTGTTCGAGATGGGGACGAGTCCGAGTTGCCTCGCAGCCAATCGTGCTGGCACTCGACTCTATTCTGCAAACGAAACCGATCGCGTCGAACCAGACGGCCATGGGACAGTCAGCGCTTTCTCCATCGATCCCACCACTGGAGGTCTGACTCTGTTGAACACGGTTCCTTCAGGTGGTGCCGGACCAACCTATGTGGCTGTCCATCCGTCGCAGAAGTACCTGTTGGTTGCAAACTACTTCGGTGGATCGGTGGCGGTCTTGCCGATCCTCGACAATGGGACGCTGGGCCCTGCCTGCGATGTGCATCAAGACGAAGGTGAGATCGGTCCGACCCGAGCGACGAACGCGCCTCCTGGCAGCTTCGCCATCAGTGGTCATGATCGAACCCATGCGCACATGATCGATTCTGATCCAAGCGGTCGCTTTGTTCTTCACGTTGATCTCGGCCTCGACCGTCTCTTCATTTGGGACTTCGATCTCGCCACGGGAAAACTGAAACCGGCTGCTACTCCCTTGGTTGCACTGCCGCCGGGCGATGGTCCTCGCCATTTCCACTTTCATCCCAACGGCAAATGGCTGGTCTCGATTCAGGAGGAAGGCTCCACGCTGGCTCGTTTCGATTTCCATTCGTCTACCGGGGCTCTTTCCCTTCGGCAAACGATTTCGACATTGCCTCCTGGATACGCGGGGAGCAACTTCTGCTCGGAGGTTCTATTCTCACCGGATGGACGTTTCCTCTACGCGGGCAACCGACTCCATGACAGCATCGGCATCTTTGCGGTGGCCAGCGATGGCGCTCTGTCCTACGTGGGCGAGGAGTGGACTCGAGGCAACTACCCAAGGAGCTTTTCGTTCGATCCATCCGGACGATATCTTTGGTGCTGCAATCAACGCGCTGACCACGTGACGATCTTTGAGGTGGATTCCGAAACGGGTCGCCTTCGCTTTACGGGCCAATACCTGCCCGTAGGCAATCCATCCATGGTCTGCTTTGTTCCGAACTGATCTTTACCCAGGTTGCCCATTTTCTGTATGGTGGCCGCCTCAAAGGAGGATCGCACCATGGGTCAGAGCACCACAATCATCTTCATTTTGGCTTGTCTGCCGATGGGGATTGCCGGTTTCATGCCATCGGACATTTGTTACGGTCAGTCTTGGCAAGAACAAGCGGTGACTCAGTCTAAGCAATTGTTGGACGAGACCATGGCCCGAGCCTTGTCGCGCATCCCTCAAGCCATGCTGACCGACGCACATGGAGTGGCTCTCATCCCGAACGTCGTTAAGGGAGGATTCATCGTCGGCGCACGCTTTGGCCGAGGGGTCCTGATGATCCGCGAGCCCAGCGGCAGTTGGCACGCACCGGTTTTCATTACGTTGACCGGTGGCAATGTGGGGTGGCAAGCGGGGGTGCAGTCCTCCGATATCATTCTCGTCTTCAAATCGCCACGAAGCATTCAAGGGGTCCTCAATGGCAAAGTCACCTTGGGAGCCGATATGGCTGCAGCGGCGGGTCCCGTGGGGCGTCAAGGAGGAGTTGCCACCGACGGTCAGTTGCGAGCAGAGATCTACACTTATTCGAGAAGTCGCGGTCTGTTTGCCGGAGTTGCGATCGATGGATCGGTGCTACAAGTCGATCGCATCGCCACAGGCAACTACTATGGCATCACTGCCACGAATACGACGCCGATCGTTCCGCCTGCGGCCCAACAACTAACCGAAGCGGTTGCTCGTTACGCTGAGACCATCGCATCCGGGGCAGCGTCCACACCCGCATTACCTCAACAGGTCGGTGCTGGCGAGTCCGAGTTGATCCGCACGCAACTGGCTCAGCTTTCCCCTCGCCTGTTCGACATCTTGGACGATTCGTGGAAGAACTATCTGGGACTTCCATCCTGGATGTTTGCTGGTGGTCCCCCTGCCGATCCCAATTCTTTGCGCGAAGTTGTGGCGCGATACGATTCGGTTGCTCGCGACCCACGCTTTGCCGAACTGGCATCCCGACCTGAATTCCAATCGGTCTATGGTTTGCTCAAGCATTACGAACAATCCATTGCACCGAACTCCGCGATGCTGCAGCTCCCTCCACCTCCGATTACATCCGGCTAGTGAGCAGCACATAACGTCCTTGAGCCGCAAGCGTTAGCTGCGTTCCGGGACCATTCCATCTCCGGCCCTGTCGTCGCACAGCCCCTCGAACGTGGCGATGTGCGCTTCAATCACTACAGTCAGCACAAAACCCCATATCGATTGTTCAGTTCAGGCAAAATAGGGCGTATCGGGCGGCGCGAGGGCTAGGAAGCGGTCATATTCTCGCAGTTCTGTTCTGCTTATTATCCTGCTTCTGTGCTAGTCGGGTGAACCATGCGTGCTCTCTTCTTTGCCACTACGTTGTTCTTGTCGGTATCGTTGACTGGTTGTCAGTGCATACAGCAGATCGAGCAATGGAAGTGCGACAATTGGGGAATGTGCCATTTCGCTCAACAGCGACCGGGCGTTTATTCGCCGATGGCGTTACCTCCATCGTACGGTGTCCCTCCTTCTGGATTGGCACCGATGTCCGCGCCCGCTCCCATGACCTACGCAACGCCGACATACGCCGGCCCAGCTGCGACTTATGTCGGTCCTGCCACGACTGCTCCGGTGATGGCGACTCCACCAGCCACAGCGTACCCAATGAGCGGCCAGCCGATCCCGTCTAGCAACTGCCGAGAATGCCAGAATTAGGCAACGAATCGCAGGTACCGTAATCGGTGCCTGGTTTCCATGGACGTGGTTCCAGTCGGACGTTGACTCATCTACAATACGGCGATTGTCCTCCCACCGGGGATTTCCCTCGGCCCCACCTTCATGCGATCGCCAAGCCTTCCTGCCCGAGTCGCGATCGCAACTCGTATCATGAGTATTTCAGCATGATTTCACGATTCGCGTTTTGGACTGCACTGATTGCATTCGTCTTTACGATGTCGCCTGGCGTCGAAGCGCAACCGCCTGCATTCCGTTTGCAACCGGGCGATCGGATTGCAGTTATTGGGAATACGATGGCAGATCGCATGCAACATGCTGCGTGGCTCGAAACGTATCTTGTGTCTCTTCTTCCAGATCACGATTTGACGTTTCGCAATCTTGGATATCCAGGAGACGAATTGAAACTTCGATCTCGCGAGGAGAATTTTGGAAGCCCAGACGAATGGCTCACCAAGGTACAAGCCAACGTCATCTTTTGTTTCTTCGGTTACAACGAAGCGCTACGAGGTGAGACGGGCTTGGAATCTTTCCGTCGAGATCTTGCGGAAGTCATCGATGGGATGAGATCCCAAAAATACGATGGAAAATCGAATCCTCAATTGGTCTTCTTTTCGCCGATCGCTCACGAGAATCTGGAATCCCCTCATCTTCCGGATGGAACCGAGAACAACAAGAAGCTCTCGCTATACACCAAGGCGATGCAAGACGTCTGTCAACAGAAGCAAGTTCGGTTCATCGATTTGTTTCATCCTTCACAGCAATTGTACGCCTCGGATGCGATGCCCTTGACCATGAACGGCATCCATCTTTCGGATCATGGCGATCGTGAAATCGCAAAGACCATCGTTGCCGAGCTCCTGCCGGAAAAGCCGATCCCAACGGATGACGGCGCACTTGAAAACCTTCGGCAAGCCATCCTCGACAAGAACTATCACTGGTTCAGTCGATATCGAGTGGTCGACGGTTACAACGTATTCGGTGGCCGCTCCAAGCTGGAATGGTTCGGTCAATCCAACGCGGACGTGATGATGCGCGAAATGGAGATCTTCGATGTAAAGACCGCCAATCGGGATCGCGCCGTGTGGCAAGTGTCACGAGGCCAAGCCTATGAGGTTGTCGACGACAATCTTCCAGAAGAGCTGACGGTTCGAACCAATATCCCTGGAAAACTTCCAGACGGTCGTCATCAATACTTGGGTGGCAAAGAAGCCATCGAAAAAATGAAGATCGCCGATGGCATGCAAGTCAATTTGTTTGCATCCGAAGAGATGTTTCCGGAGTTGATCAACCCGGTTCAAATGGCCGTTGATCCCGATGGTCGCTTGTTCGTTTCGGTTTGGCCTTCCTATCCACACTGGAATCCAACGCAACCCAGGCGGGACAAGATCATCTGCCTTCCGGACGATGATGGTGATGGGGTCGCGGACCGATGCGTGACCTTCGCCGATGAACTCAATAGTGTGACGGGGTTTGAGTTCTGGAACGGCGGGATGCTGGTCGCTGCGCTTCCCGAGATCTGGTTTTTGAAAGACACCGATGGCGATGATCGGGCCGATTTGAAGATCCGTATGCTTCAAGGGGTATGCAGTGCAGATTCGCACCATTCTGCAAATGCGATGCTCTTGGGGCCCGACGGATGGCTCTATTGGTCGCGAGGCATCTTCAATGTATCGGCCATGGAAACGCCGACGAAGACGGTTCGGTCCGAACAAAGCGGCGTCCATCGCTTCAACCCACGAACCTTTGAGATGGAATTCCATTTCCCCATCGGTCCCAATCCCCACGGTGACGTGTTCGATCAATGGGGATATCAATTTGCCAACGACGGCACCAGTGGCACCGGATCCTATATCAACATTGGAAAAGGGGTCGGCAACAAACAATGGTTCAAGATGCGGGTCCGGCCGGTATCCGCCAACGGCATCTTGTCGAGTAGCCACTTTCCCGATGCCAACCAAGGCAATTTTCTCATCTGCAATTGCATCGGGTTCCTCGGCGTGTTGCAGCATCGAGTGGAATACAACGGCGCAGACATCACTGCAACGGAGATCGAACCGATTCTCGTTTCGAGTGATCCCAATTTCCGCCCCAGCGATGTGGAGATAGGTGGGGATGGCGCGCTGTACGTTGCGGACTGGTGCAATGCAATCATCGGTCACATGCAACACAATATGCGCGATCCCAACCGCGACAACCAACACGGCCGCATCTATCGCGTTACAGCCAAAGGCCGCCCCACCCTTAAGCCAGTAAAGCTGCAAGGCAAGCCCATCTCGGAAGTACTGAAGGCTTTTTCTGCCAAGGAGAACAGTACTCGTTACCGAGCCCGAATCGAATTGAGTGGACGTCCCACGCAGGAAGTCTTGTCCGCACTGGTCGCATGGAACAAGACCTTGAATGCTGCTGTGGACGAGGACGCACAGGCACTATTGGAAGGCTTGTGGGTACTTGAAGAACATCGCGTGCCAGATCTTGCCTGGATCGAGAAGACGTTTGCTGCCCGGGAGCCTCGCGTTCGTGCAGCAGCCATCCGAACCCTCGGACACTGGGCCGGTCGCCTCGACGGCTGGGACGATTTACTTCAGACTGCGGCCCGTGATGATGCCGCGTTGGTCCGAGCCGAAGCGATCAAGGCTGCGGTCGAACTCGGCGGCTCGGTGGCTCGAGAGGCAGTTATGGAAGCAGCACTGCGACCACTCGATCCAGAATTGGAAACCGTCTTGGCTTACGCCAAACAGAAATTGCAAATTGATCAGAAGCTTGAGCAAAGCATTGACGCACGCGAAGCACTCTCCAGCGCAGCCATGCGTTATGCGTTGCAATTCGCTTCTCCAGAGTCACTGATGAAGCTTCCGCAAACAGAGGACGTCCTCGTGGCCGTGCTCAACCGTTCCCAGGTCTCAAGCGACCTGTTGCGCCGCGCCTTGGGTCAGTTATCCCAGATGCGGAAGACCAGTGCCGTTCCACTTATTCTTCAAATGGCACAAGATCGCGACGCCCGCGGTGAACTCGGAGCCCTTCCGAGCTTGCAAGGCTTGGTTCTCGAGCAGTCTCAAGCCGATCTTCGGAAGGCCCGCGGCGCATTACAGCGATTGGCAACGCAATCCTCCAATGGGCCCACCCGTCAACTCGGGTTTGCGGCATGGCTGCTCGCAGAAGGGAATGGAGACGCCCCATTTGCCGCAGCAGCCAAGAACAAGGAGCTGCTCCGAGACCTGCTGGAATCGGTGCATGCGATCAAGGATGAAGGACTTCAGCGAGCCCTTTTTGCGTCTGTTCGAGGTCTGATGTTTGAGTTGCCATCTGCGCTTTCAAGCGAAGCTCGTGCAGGCATGTTTGCTGAACCGGGAATCCATGTCGAATACTACTTCCCCGCCCCAGACAACGTCGCTTTGGAAACGTTGGATGCTCTGGCACCCAAGTCGAGTGGCATCGTACCGAAAATCGTCATGACGGTTCCGCAACGGACCGAAGCCGATGACTTTGCACTCCGTTTTACTGGCAATATCACACTCCCCAAAGCTGGCAAATACACCTTTTATCTTGCTTCCGATGATGGCTCGCGATTTTATCTCGATGAACAGATGATTATCGATAATGATGGTTTGCATGGCATGAGCGAGAAACAAGCGACGGTCGATCTCGCCGCCGGGAGTCATCGCATCGTTGTCACCTACTTTGACAATGGTGGAGGAGACGGATTGCAAGTCGCATGGAGAGGCCCCGGATTCAAAAAACAAGACATTGCACCGGAGTTCTTGAGCGTCGGGAGCGGCGAATCGATTCACGATCTAGCGATTCGGGCTGCGGCCAGCATCCCTGGATTCGAGAAGGAAAAGTTCAGCGACTGGGTTTCCCTCATCAAATCCGATCGAAGCAAACTGGCCGCCATTCAAGCTCTCAGGGGATTGCCTGAATCGGCTTGGGATGCTCGGGAATTGCCCGCGCTGGTTGACAATTTGGTCGGTTTCCTGAGCAGTGTTCCAGCACGCTTCCGAACCACCAAAGCCGCCGAGCAAACGATCGAGTTGATATCCGCTCTGGCTCGTAAACTGCCTCCCGAAGAAGCCGCACGCATCACCGAACGACTCCAAAACCTCGACGTTCGCATCATCGCGATTGGAACCGTTGTTGAACGCATGAACTTCGACAAGGAGACCATCGTTGTCCAGGCCGGCCGTCCGGTGGAATTCCGATTCTCCAATATCGACAACATGCCCCACAATTTCGTCATTGTGAAACCAGGTTCGTTGGAAACGGTCGGACTCGCCGCCGAAGCCTCAGCCCAAGATCCCGACGCACGCGATCGTCAGTTCGTCCCCGTTTCTGACCAAATCCTTTTGGCCAGCAAACTCCTCGGACCCGGTGAATCTCAGGCATTGACCTTCGATGTCCCGAATCAAGAAGGAATGATCCCGTATGTGTGCACGTATCCGGGGCATTGGCGACGCATGTTCGGCATGCTGATCGTGGTGAATGATCTTGATAGCTACCAATCCGACCCGGCCGCTTATTTGGCAGCCCACTCCATCCAAGCCAAAGATGAACTGCTCCAATCACTCGGACGCAACACCGAATGGAAACTAGGTGATCTCGATGCCGTCATTGCCCAAGCTTCCCATGGCAGATCGTTCGAGGTCGGGCGCAGTCTGTTCCGAGCCGCCAATTGCGTAGGCTGCCACCAACTGGGGGGGGAAGGCAAAGCCTTTGGCCCCGACCTCAGCAAAATGGAGGACAAGAAGAAGACACCTCACGCCATCCTCAAGGCGATCCTCGAACCGTCGGCAGACATTGAAAAGAAGTACCAAACCCGAATCTTCCAAATGAGCTCGGGTGCGATCGTCTCGGGGATGGTCACCTTCCCGAAGGCGGAGAACGTGCGCGAGGTGCTGCCGTTGCTCGGCTCCGAGCAGCTCCTCGTCGAGACCGACACACCGTACCTGGCGCCCGTGCCCTACCGCGGCA
>JALOQW010000408.1 GCA_025459275.1 Pirellula sp. | reverse complement strand
CGCCTGGGCCTTCGCGGCCATCGATGGAGACACCTGTCAATACGTTTGGCGTCAACGCGTGCTGCATTCTCTTTAGCGTGGCTTCGCCACCCGTGACATCGTCGGCGAGGAGAATGACCGCTGTCGTGAGTCCATCTTTCTCTCGCGATTGGGCGTAACGGGTCAATGTACGGGTCATCCCGATAGCGGGTCGATTGACATCGTGAACAAAGATCAGAAGGAGCGGACGATCGTTTGCCGTGTCGACGGGATCGACTTCGCGGGGCTCTTCGACTCCAAGTACTTGACGCAAAGTAAAGTTCGGAAGCGATTCTCCGGGCTGGGGGCCGGAGAAAACTTCTTCGTCACAGGTTGCAGTTGCCGAAAGAAAAAGGAGGGTGATCAGCCATCCGAAGTAGTGAGTCATCGACATCTCCGTTTGCATGATCATGTGCCTCGTTCAATTCGGACCGGTGGGCTCGCGCCCAACCGCTAACATTGGACCGGTGGGCTTGCGCCCAACCGCTAGAATGGGTGTGGCTACTAGTATAACGTCAGTCGACGTTGCGCCCCTTGGATTTGGGAGGTTTTGTCGCTGCAGCGGGTGCTGGTGAGCGGGTGTAGGCGAGTGGGGGCGGACTAGTCAAAAATCGCAGCATTCTCTAGAACGATAGGGCATCTAGATTTCGATTTCTCGCACCCGCAGGTTCGTTCCGTGGCTTCCCCATCTCGCAGTGGCGTTTTTTCCGACTCGATGGACGATGCGTTGGCTCGCTTTAGCGAAAGCATCTCCTTCGATCATCGGCTCTACAAGCACGATATTCGCGGCTCCATTGCACATGCGACAATGTTATGCCGACAAGGTTTGTTGACGGCGGATGAGTTGGCTGCCATCGAACGGGAGTTGAAGAACATTGAAGCCCGCTTGGATCGACGCGAGTTCCCGTTTCGAATCGAGCTCGAAGATATCCATATGCACATCGAGCATGCGTTGATCGAGGCGTTGGGTGACATTGGACGCAAACTGCATACGGCTCGCTCTCGCAACGACCAAATCGCAACCGACCTTCGCTTGTGGGTGCGAGATGGTTTGGATCAAGTGGATCGACGATTGCTCGAGCTGCAGCTCGCCTTTTTGAGTCGTTGCGATCGGGACGCGGGAGTGATCGTGCCTGCCTATACGCACTTGCAGCGAGCCCAACCGGTGCTTGCTTCGCACTATTGGCTGGCGTACATCGAGAAACTGGAGCGGGATCGCGGGCGAGTGGCAGACTGTCGCCGACGCGTCAATATTTGCCCACTCGGAGGTGCGGCCGTTGCCGGGACGAGTCTACCGATCGATCGTCGTTACACCGCGGAGCTCCTTGGGTTCGAGACGATCGCAGGGAACAGCATCGATATCAGCAGCGATCGGGACTTTGCCGTCGAGTCGGTCTTTGTCCTCACGATGATTGGACTGCATTTGAGTGGCTGGGCCGAAGAGTGGATTCTCTGGTCCACCACGGAGTTCGGCTTTCTGAAGCTTCCTCATCGCTATTGCACGGGGAGTTCGATCATGCCTCAAAAGGTGAACCCCGACACGCTGGAGTTGACGAGAGGCAAATCGGCACGGGTCATTGGCAACCTGCAATCCCTGTTGTCCCTTCTGAAGGGATTGCCCTTGGCCTACAACCGTGACTTGCAAGAGGACAAGCCACCGCTCTTTGATTCATTCGACACGATCTTAACGTGTCTGGAGCTTGCAGCCCCGATCGTTCGCGAATCGGAATTGCAGGCCGAGTCGATCTCTTCGAGGATGGATGAGGGCTATCTGGACGCGACGACTTTGATGGAAGCGTGGATTCAACGAGGCGTTCCTCAACGTACCGCTCATCATCACGTCGGAGCACTGGTCGCGATCGCCAAAAAGCGAGGTGTACCGCTCTCCGAGCTAACCGACGCAGAGTTTCGACAGATCGATCCGAGTTTCGATCCGTCGTTACGAAGCAGTTTGTCGGTTCAAGGTGCGATTGATTCGTATCGCTCCGAAGGTTCCAGCCATCCGGATCACGTCGCACAGCAGATCCATCGATGGAAGCTTCATTTGGAGAGTTGTTCCATGGCCTTGGCCAGCAAGTCTCCGTAAACGAGCTCGCCCCCTTGATGGCCAACCGTTGCCACCAACATTGCCAGGAGCAGCGTGCCGATCCGCCAAAGATGTCCAGGTCGCGTTCCGTCCGGTTGACGAGCCTTCCAGCCGGCAACGACCACGATGAGTCCGACGAGAACCGTCGCCAAGCCTAGCCAACGATGGAAGAAGATGTTGGACTCATCTTCCGTGGCCTTGGCTGTGATCATCTTGCTCCAGTCGCTGTATCCACGTGCCTCGGCAAAGGACCAACCCATCACGGCAGTCGCAATCGCGAATAGAAATCCTAAGACAAGGCAACTGTACGCGAATTGGGCGTACCGATCCCCGAGCAAATAGGAAGTCACAGCACTCGCGGCAGCCATCAACAGTAAAGCGATCGGGAAGTGTACGAACGCGGGATGCAGGTAACCGATGGCTCGAAACCAATTGGGAGACGAGGCCGTCGATTCGGCTGCGGGTGATGGCGTTGGGCTACCGGTCAAGGTTGCTCCTTCGGGCCAGGAAGCACCTTCATCCATCCACAACTTCAGAACCGCCAGCTCGTGAGCAGGCAGAGGCCCATCGGGTGGCATCAGCAGGCTTGGTTCCGCGGACGTCCCCTTGGGTGCAACCAGGTAGTCTGTCCACAGAGAACTATCCGCTGCAGAGCCTTCGGTGATGAAACCCATCACCGCCTCACGATCGCCAATGACGAAATCATTTTTGGCTTTCTCCCCTTCGTGACACTCCGCACAACGTGACTGCAGAATCGGTGCCACGTCTCGCGCAAAGTCCACCAACTTGGCTGGAGCAGTTACCTTGGACGAATCGGTTTCCGTTTCTTGGCCATGGAGCCATAGCTGGCAACAAAAGAACGCAACCAACGTGGCAATGGTCCCAACACGACCGAATGACGTCGTAAAACTTCGGTGCAGCATTTGGTTTAAAAGCTCGGTTTGGAGTTATTGGCGGGCGCGACGTTGTGAAAACATCCATTCATACAATTCGGGATTGGCGTAGGTCGCGGTCCAGCTGTCGTGTTCGGCATCGGGGTACTCCGTATAGCGGACATCCGATCCAACAGCTTTGAGGGCGTCGACCATTTCTCGGGAACGGCCTACTTTGACCACTTGATCTTTGGCACCGTGGAAGCACCAGATTGGTAACTTCTTGAATCGGTCGACGGTTTTCGGATCGCCACCGCCACAGATTGGAGCAGCAGCTGCAAAGAACTCAGGGTAGCGTGCGATCGCATCCCACGTTCCATAGCCTCCCATCGACAAGCCTGTAATGTAGACTCGGGTCGGATCCACACCGGCGTTTTCGATCATGTCATCGAGCAGTTCCTTGACACTTTGCATCGATTGGCTGGCCGACTCCGGCAACGAACTGGTCTCTTTGGACCAATCGACTTCGGACCACTTGCGATCCTTGGGGCATTGGGGAATGACCACGTAGGCTGGGTACTTTTCTCGCAGTGACTGGCTGGCAAAATCCTTCGCGGCATGCTTGAGGGTGACGGTGTTGTCGTCCCCGCGTTCGCCAGCACCGTGGAGGAACAGAACCAGCGGGTATTTTTTTTCGGGTTGATAGTTCATCGGCTTGATCAACCGGTACTTTAGCGGAACGCCGTTCGAACCGACAAACTCGCGAGGTTCAAACGCTTGCTTGGGATCTTGAGCCACGAGTTTCTCCGCAAACGGAAACGCACACACAACCAGGATTGCTTGCAAAAAAAAGGAGCGATGCATGGGGACCATTTTCCAGAAGGGGTTGAGAGGAAAGCGCTGTGGGGGGAGAGGACCGTCGCTGGGGAGGGAAAGGGTTTCGGGATCCTCTCCATAAGTATAGTCAAACGGAAGCGGCTTGGGGACGTGATCGCTTCTCGGAATCCTGCGTGCGCGGTACGCTAACGGTTTTGGCGCTTCAAAATGCCACATGCCGCATGAAAGAGAGAACGGATGCCCACGATACGCAAGCTTCCGGTTGGATTGGTCAACAAGATTGCAGCCGGTGAGGTGATTGAGAGACCTGCCAGTGTCGTTAAGGAATTGCTTGAGAACAGCATCGATGCGGGAGCTCAGCAAATCGAAGTGGCGGTCGATGGTGGGGGCATCGAATTGATCCGTATCACGGATGACGGATGTGGGATCGACGAAGAACAATTGGAGTTGGCGCTCGCGCCGCATGCGACGAGCAAACTGCAATCGAGCGACGATCTGTTTGACGTTCGGACCCTCGGGTTTCGGGGCGAGGCGTTGGCATCGATCGCTGAAGTCAGCCACTTGACTCTCCGTAGCCGAACCGCGAACTCGGATAGCGGTTATGAACTGCGCAGCGAAGGGGGGGAGCTCGAGCCGATTCGCCCAT
>JALOQW010000407.1 GCA_025459275.1 Pirellula sp. | reverse complement strand
GGGCTCCTTTTGACTCACTACTCTCTTTCTTTGCGGTGCGAGTAGAGCCATGAGCGCGACCGCTCAAACTGAGCGGCGATGATTTCGACCGCATGGTCCGAAGAGCAGCGTTCGTAGATGTCGAACCTATGAACGTGGAATTGATTTAAGGAGAACTTCGATTCTTGAACCTGCTGGTCGGCTCACGAAGCCGTGAATGATGACTCAGCCATCATTGTTCTTGCGCAAACTCGAATCGTCGTGTTCATTCGCTTCGGGTTCAATGCGGTGGCTACTGTGGAAATTACCGTCCGGGAGCGGACCTTGCGTTGGCAAACCGTATGCCTTCTACGCAGAATCGCCCAACCCATGAAGATGTGCTACTGATCATCGAGGTGGCAGAGAGGGTTGTCGAGCAAATCGCAATACCGTTCTATGCAGGTAGTGGCTCGAACATTGTAGGTAGCGTCTACTTGGAAGTTGCGGTCCACACGGGTGAAAATGTTGTGGATGGATGAACCAGTTCGTTCACCGAACGGACCAGCATGATGAGGGAAGGCCCGTCGTTTGGAAATCGCTGGACCAACTCTCCGAACTCTCGAGCGGCTTGTCGCATGTTGGTCCCGCCTTCGAAAATCGCGAGAGCATTTTGGTATCCTCGAATCAATTCCGTATCGGAATTTTCCTCGCTCATCAACTCGAACAGTCCAATATCTCCCTCCATACCCACCACCTGCGCCCGGCAAAGACGACGGATAGGAACGTCGGGTGGGAGAAAAGAAGCTGTAGCTTCGTCCAGAAGCGTCGATACATTCCACTGTTTCGTCAATCCTTGGATCCTGCTTCCCAGATTCACCGTTCTCCCCATCGGACCATACTTGAATTTTTGGCGTGAGCCAGTGTTCCCAACTCGCGCGGGTCCAGTGCAAACTCCAATGCCAAAGTCGACCTCGCAAGGCAGTTGGTCTGCATAACGTTCGGAAAGGGTCTTTCGGAGCGACATCATCGTTTGAGCGGCCATGGTCGCTCGGAACGCATGTTCGAAGGACTTCTCCGGCGCGCCCCACATTGCGAACATTTCATCTCCGACATAGTCGACCAAAACTCCATCGGATTCCAGAACGATGGCCGACAGTTCGCTCAACGTATCGCTAATCCAACTCATAGCGGCTTTGGGTCCGATGGCATCGGCAGCTTTGCTGAAACCTCGGATATCACAGAACAGGACACTCACTTCGGCATCTTCCCCTTCAAGAAGTGCGGGGTTCTGGCTGATCGCGTGCGTTACTTTGGGTGAGAAGAATTGCTGGTACTCCGCGGTGGACAGGATCGCCACCAACTTCTGCTCCGGTTCGAGAACCGTTGCTGGCCTCGACTGATTTCCAAATCGCCGACGCGCGGCGTACAGAACTCCCAAAATCTGTTTGCCATCGTCCAGAACATCCAGGATCGGACTTGCGATCGCCGTATGAAGATCCATCAGGCTCGTCGAAATCGAATCGATTCCATCCCCAGGATTTGGATAGATCACCAATTGTTTCGACTCGAGTGCTTTGCGCAGCAGCGATTCCGAAGGGGCATCGCTATCGTACGGCAAGCCAGGCTTCACATAGCGGCGTGATTCGGAGAAGTCCCATTCTTTTCCATCCCAAAGAACGATTTCAGCTCGGTCTAAGTCGATGATTCTCGCTGCGGTTTGGGCGATGCCCGAAAAGTAATGGGGCGAGGTCACCGGACATTGCAGTGCGGCAAGAGCCTGTTCGATCCACCCTAAGACTGTCGTTACATCCATCGATTCGGTGGCGACATCACTGCTTCGACCGATCGAGTATCCAGTCAGCGTGCGAAGTGGTTCTCCGGTCGGATCTTCAGAGAAACGACTTTTTCCTCTCAGGTCCCCAAGAATCGACTGCATGGCTTGGCTCCACGGATCATCTGGATCGCCTGCCAACAGCGTGCTGTCCGCTTGAGATTGAGATCGGGGAGGCGAGGTATCGGAGCGAAGATGAAGGATGTAGTTTTCAGGCAAAACCAACTGCCCAGGAACGGCAAGTTCCCGAGTTTCTCCTGGAAGCAACGGGCTGCCATCGGTCAGATAAAGATCTCGATTGCTGGAATGGATGTTGGTGACCTTGCAAAGGGCGCCTTCGATCGGTTCGATCAGGCAGACTTTTCGCGGCATCCGCCGCGCATCCAAGTCAGCAATGACCCATCGCACTCGGCCTTCCGGGGTCTTGTGTTCCACTGGGAGCGAACCAGGAGGATCCGACTCCTCTCGCCTTCCGATCTCCGCAGGTCCGGTGATTGAAAGCCTCCCGATGGGCTCTCCTTCTTTCAATACGACTAATGTTATTGCCACTCGTCACCGATTAGAATTGGAGCGTTCGTCTCATCCGTGCCCCAAGGATTGCATTCCGTGCCACTTCAGTGTAACCGCAAAATCCCAGTCTGGGTGCTGGTAACGGTTCCTTGGTTACATTGCGTGTTGCTTCACGCCCAATCCACGGACACACTCCTGCGCGGCGCGGCTAGTTGTGCAGCATCAGGTTGCCATGGTGGCCCACGCGCGGCCGTTGCAGTATTGGATGCTCCGCGAGGCTCGGAGTATCCACTGTGGTTGGAACGAGACCCTCATGCTCAATCATGGAGAACCATTAACTCACCTGCATCACTGCAAATCCTCGAAAAACTCGGCATCATGAGGAACGGTCAGATCGTCGACCAAGCCCAGTTTGCGAACTGTTTAGCTTGTCACAATACCGATACCGAGACAACGTCAGGTCTGTCGCTCCCGATGATCGCAGAAGGCGTCGGCTGCGAAGCATGTCACGGCCCGTCAGCCCATTGGTACGATTCGCACTTTCGAGGCCCCGATGACGTTCAACGCGCACGCGACGAACTGGGACTCCGACACACGAAGCCACTTGTTGGACGCGCTGAGATGTGTGCGCGCTGCCATGTGGGGGCCGAGGACCGGGACATGAACCATGACATCATCGCGGCCGGACATCCAGCCCTCTATTTCGACATGGCGGTGTACCACGAACGACTTCCCAAACACTGGCGCGATGACGAACGCAGTGCCTCTCAATTCCGATCGCAGCTCTGGTTCGCAGGTCAGATCGCTAAGCTCCGAGCCGAACTCGAACTGATCGAGGCCCGAGCGACCGAAACGCTCACGGTTTCTTGCTGGCCGGAGCTGTCCCAGTATCAATGTTCGAGTTGTCATAACCAACTCGACGGACAAACTCCCAGGCTGTTGTCGGAAGCTCAAGTCCTTACTCCCGTAACCTTGGCAGGATTAGGCAAAGCACCGACCCGTTTATGGAACCTGGGAGGCTGGCAAGTTATTGACGATGCGTTGCGGCAACCAGGAAAAACAACTTCGCTCGAGAAGTCGATGGTCTCCTTGCAGGACTCGCTGCCGGATACCCGTCTTAGCCCGGTACAGATCGTTGAGCGGAGTCGTGAAGCAATAGACCGACTTGATTCGGTTCTGCATTCCGTATCTTCTGAGCAGCGAGTGAACGAATGGACTTTGGATCAACATCGACAATGGACCATCACGCAACTTCGCCAAGCACTGAATGACGGTGAGTGGGAGCAAGCAACGTTGGGATACGTCGCCGCATGGGCCCTCATTCCCTCATTCGACTCCGATGAACTTCGCGCATCGTTGGAAACGATGCGTTCCGGGCTCGTATTTGCCAACCGTTCCCAGTCCCCCATATTGCCGCTCAAGTCCGACGCCACGTTTCAGAAGGATAAGGATCTATCAACGCACGCTGCACCGCCAAAGCACGCTGCACAGCCAAAGCAAGTCACGCAACCAAAGCAAGCCGCGCAACCAACGCAAGCCGAGTGGCGATCTGCTGTCGAGACGGTCATCGCTCTCATCGATCGGAGTGAACCCTAATGCCCCGGACCAACCATCGATTCTGCTTCCTGTCCACTCAAATGTGCATCCTGTTGGTTGCATACTGTTGGTCGCTCTCGACCGACGTTGCGGGTGCAATGGAACCCGATGCGAACAGTCCTCATGCGATCCGTGTTGGGGTCAAAGAATGCGCCGCATGCCATACGCAACCAGGTATCTTGTACCCGAA
The DNA here is from genome assembly GCA_025459275.1 of Pirellula sp. GTDB lineage: Bacteria > Planctomycetota > Planctomycetia > Pirellulales > Pirellulaceae > JBKCUI01. Next base: position 1,670 of record JALOQW010000407.1, on the reverse strand, counting down.
GGTGGGGGTAACACGGTACGTGCGACTCACCGAAGCGGCACAGTGGTTTGCCTGGGACAAGCACGCACATGCCTACGAACTGGTTCGTCAGGATCTGAAATACGATGAATGGGATAACGAGCCGCGGCATTCAAATCGAAAGACGCGCGATATTCTGAAGCTGCTCGGATGGTTACCAACGGGAACTGAGTTCCAACGCCAGTGTTTAACTTGCCATGCGGGATTGGAGCTCGAAGAAGACGTCGACTCCCGTCTGGTTCGCGACAATCTTCCATTCGGTGTCCAGTGCGAGTCGTGTCACGGGAAAGGCTCCCTCTATACGCGTACCGATTTGCATCAGCAAGCAACCTGGCGCAGCAAGTCTGTAGAAGAGAAACGATCCTACGGTATGCACGATCTCGCGAATCCCGTGACCGCCGCACGTGTCTGCCTTAGTTGCCATCAAGGGGACATCAAACAAGGGCGCTTCGTAACGCATGCTATGTATGCCGCCGGTCATCCACCACTTCCCCCCTTCGAGCTGCAGACGTTTCTCGATGCGATGCCGCCTCATTGGAGCCCTTTGGAGGCCAAACCCTATACAAATGAAGGAGACAACCGGCCCGACGGGTTCGAGTATCAACGTGAGGTCTATTTGACTCGCATGGATCTCGACCCTGAAGCCAGTACGGACGTTATGAAACAGCGGATCTCATCCCACTATGCTCGCTCTCAGCGAAGCCAGATCGGTGCACAAATCGCAAACGACTCAGCAGTGATGCTGATCCTGGACGCAGCCAATCAACCCAATCTTTGGGGTGACTATGCTTTCTATGATTGCATGGGTTGCCATCAAACGCTGAGTGCCGACAAGCCACGGTATCGACCGCCGGGCCGCGTGCCTGGCCGCGCGTTCCCATCCATATCAATGGACGTTACGGAGCAGATCTTTGGCAGTGCCTCAGACGCATGGACGAACGCATTCAATAAGACGCCGTTTGGCGATCCCGATCGGCTTCGTTCGATTTCACCACACATCGAATCGGTGATTCAACAGCGCGAGCAGAATGCCATCGTCCAGAGTCGTCGATGGGTCGATGCACCAACCGTTCGAGCGTGGATCATTCAGATGTTCGAGGAACGTCGCCAGAAGCTGAGCGACTATTGGGTAGCTCGGCAAACGGCATGGATGGTATTGGTGGCAGTGGATGAACTGATTCGCAAAGGTGCCATGGAGGAGCACGAGGCCGATCCTCTGCGGGATGAGTTGACATTGTTGCTCCGTCTGGATTTGCGCATTGACCAAAAGCAAAGCGTGTTGGTTCGCCAAGCGGAGATCCTGGAGACTGCCAATACGTTCGACAGTCGACGCGCAGCAGAGCTTCTAGAATCGTTGATCCAAATTGCCAATCGCCCGTTGGTGAAGCCTGGAATCGCTAACTAATGCCTTCGAGATCGGGCTACTTCAAGTCGGCGTCGAATTCGATCTTCTGACCTGGAACCAAACGATCGCATTCGATGCTGAGGGTCGGCGACTCCCCGCCGGCCTCAATTTCGAAGAGTTTCCGTTCCCCAGGAAGCAAGCCCTTAAGCGATTGCTCGGATCGGACTCCATTGACGGTGGGAAACGCGTCGTAGTAGATCGGTTGTCCCGCGGCGCCGATGAATCGGAAGATCCGCGCTCCGTATGG
>JALOQW010000406.1 GCA_025459275.1 Pirellula sp. | reverse complement strand
GTCAACTCCGATGGAGTCGTGAGCGCGATTGCGGGCGGGCTCAATATCGGTGCGGTTCAGGTGTCGGTGATCTCTACGGAACTGACCACCACACCTTCCGCCAAGGTGGATGTTCGGTCGGGAGCCAGGCTAACTGCAGTCCGCACGATGGAAATTCTTTCCTTGTCGGAATTCCGCGCGAATGCAGAAGCCACCGGAGGCGGGGGAGGGCTGATTTCCGTCGGTTCCTCGGAGACCGTCCTGACCGCACTTCCATCCAGCCAGGTGACGATTGGGGAAGGGGCAAGTCTCCGAGCGACAGGTGATGGTGGAAGCGTTCTCGGCGACTTGATTGTCACTTCCCACTCCAAAGGAAACGCCAGCGCTACAGGAGAAGGTGTGGGAGGGGGATTGGTGTCGACCGTTGCGGCCGACGTCACAGCCAATGTCAGTTACCGAAGCATCGTGGATATCAGACCGCAAGCGATACTCTTCAGTACGGGCGTGCTGACAGTGGAGTCCTTGAGTGAACTGACTGCGTCCACGGTTTCTGACTTGGTCGCAGGAGGTGGTATCGCCGTCGCAGTCAACACCACATCGCTCAACGTGGGATCGTCGAGCGATCCTGCTGTCACTCGCACCAATGTGGCTTCGAACGCGTTGCTGCAGGGGGGCGTCGTTACCGTCGGTGCCCGCGTATTGGACTTCAACGCAAACAACACCTCCACTGAAGAAGCCGATGGCTTGGGATCAGGAGCGACCGCGAATGCATTGACTACGATTCACAATCGGACTGACGTGATTCTTCGCTCTGACTCCGTCGTCACGGGTGATACGGTTACTATTCGCTCCAGTCATGCCGGCGTCTCGTTGGCTTCCACCGCTGAGGCAACAGCTTATGCCGTCGTAGGAATACCAAATGCCGAAGCCAAGATCGACTACCAGAGTTTGGCTCGTGTGCGAACCGAACCCAACTCACTCGTTTCGGGTGGCACTGTCAACGTTCAGGCCTCGCAGGATGTTCAGTCGTTCCAACGCGTGGCTCGCGAGTTTGCATGGCAAAATGGAAGCGGTGGCGACGATGGAGATCGTACCGGAAGCCTCAATGCACAGCGTTCCATTGAATGGGATGGGGATCTGTCCGTCTTGTCGACACCGAACCCGCGTCTGGTCATTGACGAGAATGGTGTCATCATTGCCGCCGTCAATGCCACCGCCAATGGCCTGAGCCAAGGTGGGACCATTACCACTTCGCAAATCAATGTTGATCCGATCATCAACAATTCGAATCCCGCGAACGCGATTACGTTCAACGTAAGCAATCGCCAGACGGTCGGCGGTGCAATATCTCCTGCGGGAAGCATTATCGGTAATCAAGCCACGGTCAGTGTGGCTACAGCGTTTCGGTCGGTGGAGATTACCAACCGCTCGAATAAAGACTTGATCATTAACGGAATTCAGGTGGTCAATCCGAACACGCAACCCACCATCCGGTTGAATGCTGAAGACATCCAAGGCTTTGATTTTGAGGTGGGTGGTGCCATACCGCCAACGGATATCACCGTTCGAAACCTGGGTACATCTGGAAACGTGATCTTGAATGCTCCCTCGGGCAATCTCGTCCCAGGCTCCAGCAATCTGGGCTTCTCGATCTACAATCCGATCGGATCTACACAGATTGAGTCCGCGGGTGGATCGCTTCGTAACGCACCATCCTCATCGCGGACTCCGACCGTATGGACACGGGCACTAGACGTCGATGTTCAAGGAGGCGTAGGGAGCTCCTCGAGCCGTATCGATGTCGATCTCGTGCTCCCCTTCGCGCAGACCGATTTGAATGTAGACGCCGGAGCTGATGTCTTCATGGATCTCACCGGTCGGTTGCGTTCAGACTCGTTCCCTGTTGCCGAATTTCAAGGTGGTGCGATTACGACTGCTGGCAACATCGACCTTCTCTTTCAACCCTCCGTCGTTGAAACAACACCTCAAAGCAACGCTGGAAACGCGTCGGTTCGCTTAATTGTCAACAATGGGAGTCCAAGTACGGTCACGTCGAACAACGCACCGCGCGATGCACGATTCTTTCCCGATTACTCTGCCTCGACAGGTTTGAATGCAACGTTCCGTTTTGAACAGCTCACGACCGGTGCTACCCAGGGAACACTTCGGATTGCAGGAGCCAACACGGCAACTACCGCTCCATTAGTTGGCGTCCAATCTGGTACCGATATCGGATCGATCGGCGAGCTGTTTGCTTCGTTGAATGGCTCGATCCTCTTGACCGAACGAACCGGGGATCTGCGCATTCGGAGTGTTTCCTCGTCCGCTGGAGATGTGGAACTTGGCACGACGGGAACGAATGGATCGATCTACGATCTTGCTGTGGAAACCATGACGATTGGCACAACGCCATGGGTCTCCGGTAATAGCGTCACTCTCAGCTCACGTGACGGAGCGATCGGATCACCGGGGGACTTCTTGGAGATCAACTCTGGTGTTCAGGCCGTGGGTGCAGTCCGTGCGCTCGCAATGGATGGCCTCTATCTCGCAGAAACGGCAGGAGACTTGCGGGTTGATCAAGCCCTCTCGCGCGTTAACGATGTCGTCCTGGTCGCGGCTGCAGGTTCGATCCTAGAAGCCGAGCGCCAATCCGATCGAGTTTCTCGGCGCGGGAAGCGGGCAACGGCCCAATGATGGATTCCAGATCGATCAGTTCGCTCCGGAAGTTGGGCGACTCGTGGCCCAATCGAACGCTGGCGTGGCCATGACGGAGATGAGCGGCACCGTCAGAATCTTGGATGTTCAAGCCCCAACGGGGGATATCCTTCTGAGTGTTCATGACTCGGTGCTTTCCGGAGAAGACTTCCAACTCCTCGAAAATGGTGGTGTAACATTCTTCGGTGCTTCCATACCCAAAGGACGCATTCAGGCTCCGAATGGAAATGTGCTCGTTCAGGCCGGAGATCATTTCTTGCTGCCGGTGGGAACGCGAATCGAAAGCCGGGCGTCGACGGGCGGATCGCTGGTCATTCGTGCAGGACAGCTCGTAACCGACACCAAAGACCCCGATCCAACCGGGGCCATCATCACCTTGGCGGGGAATTTGGTTAGCGCGTCGGTGCAGGTCTTTGGTGGTAGCAATCTGGATTTCTTCGACTTGGTGAATCCCAATGGTATCGCAGCACCGACCGAGCTTTATGGATTGAATGGTGACGATCGATTCTTCATCGGGACGACAGCTTCTGCGATGACGGTTCATGGTGGAGAGGGTGCGAATCGCTATTACATCTCGAGCAATGCGGCTCGATCACTCTTCCTGTCGAATGGAGTCTATAGCGATTTGGGCGAGGATCTGAACTTCGCTTTTGAAGCTGGTCGATTGGACAGTGGAACGTTGGAAGCGATTCGCGGACCGTTAACGATCCACACGGGGACGGGCGGCAACGGCGGAACTCGGGATTCGATTTTCCTGAGCGGTGCAGGAAGCAACACTCCACTGAACGGAGTCATCAGTGCAACCACGCTGACTGGATTAGGGAACACGGCGCCCATTGCTTACACGACTACGGCGGACGGAGGAGCGACCGTCTTTGTGAAACTCAGTTCATTCAATGATCAATTGCATGTAACGGGAGCAGGTGCCCGGTCGCAGGTGTTCTTGTTGGGTGGCGACGGGGATGATTTCGTTCGCGTGGGGACGGACGGGGCTCCACTGAGCGGCCTGCAGGGGATCGTTGCCTTTTTCGGTGAAGACGGTGTCGACGATTTGCAAGTACGGGGCGTAGCGACCCCGCCAACGCAAGGGCAACCCAACCCAAATCAGCTGTCGGCCATTTCGATTACGGGATTGGGAGCGGGAAGTAATTCCTTGATCTCAACCCACAATGGTTTGTTCGGCGCGGGCTATACGATTCCGAACGTAGCCATGCTGGATCCAGATCTGGATTCGTCGGACTGGTCGAGTAGCCGCATTCAAGCCTTGTCGGCCCTCTTGCAAACCCCAGGACGCACCATCGACGAGTATTTGCTCAGTCAGTTGTCGGAGAACACTCGCAAGCGATTGCTCGATCCAGTGGTGGGAGATCGGGTCGTGATTAGCCTACCTGGCGGTGGAAGCCTTCCGATTCCCACGCTGGAACTCCATCGAGCGTATTGGGTGGAGGCTGTTTCCCAGGACACGATCGTGCTGAATCGGGTCCAAGGCAATGCAAGCTCTCAGATAGCGGTCTCTCGATCATTGATCGGATCCGCTTCAAACCAAATTGGACTGTTGCCGCTCGATGCAGGATTTGCAAGTCTGCAAAATGCATCGCCTCGTTTGGAAAACCAACGCCTGGTTTATTCCTCGGCGCACGGATTGGTTACGGGACAACCGGTGGTTTATAGCGCCGGAAACGGGAATCTTACCTACCAAGGGCTTGAAGAAAATCGAGTTTACTTTGCCATACGATACGACGACACCACGATAGGACTGGCTGATACCGTCGCGAATGCCATGGCTTCGATTCCGGTGGTGATCTCGGCACCGATGGAGCAATCGTTGCTTGTGAACAATCAAGCTCTGTTCAATCCAAGGTTGGGTGTCCTTGCCAACGAAATCACATTTGCGAATCGGCACCCATTCACAACAGGTGAAGCGGTCGTCTACCGCTCCGGGAATGTTCTCAACAATAACGGGTCGCCTTCGTTCGATACCGTCGGCGGTTTGCAACACGCTCGCGTTTACTACGTCATCCGAGTCAACGACACAACCGTTCGATTGGCCAGCTCTCGATCCGATGCGATGTCTGGTAGTGGCTTGACTGGCCTGTTCCCAGCGTCCAATGCAGTCACAAACAATGATACGCTCACGACTGCTCGCTCGTTCGCGGCCTCTCAGATCGCGGACAATCGTTTGGTCTTTGACCAGCCACCGGCCTTCGAAGAGGGGCAGGCGGTTGTGTACAACAAAGGGCAGGGCAATCCCGACGTTGGCTTGGTGTCAGGGCGAGCTTACCTCGTGCAACTCGTCCCTGGCAATCCGAATGCCATTCGACTTCGTGATGCCTCAACAGGAAATCTGGTTTCCATCACCAATCCTGGGAGCGATACGCGTTGGGTCGATACATTAACCCCTACGAGCATCTTTGCTCCTGCTGCTGTCGATAATTCAAACGACGTCATCACGACATCTCAGCCTCACCACTTGCTTCAAGGCCAACGTGTCCAATACCTGCCTGGCTCGTCGGGGCCAGCGATCGAGGGGTTAACCCGAGGACAGTTCTACTTCGTCCAATTGGTCGATGCGAACCGCGTGAAGTTGCTGCGATCGCTCGGCGAAACGGCGATCAACATCGAAGCCAAATTGACGGCGTCGCTGGATGCGGTTTTGGAACGGACCGCCGCTGATCTTTTGACGGAGGACTTCAATAACATTTTCGCCGGCGCGTCCATTTACCTGCGGCCGCGATTCGAAGGTGTTGCGTTGCGTCCAGAGACATTGCAACTGCTGTCTCAGCATCCCGAGGGGAACGCAATCCTCAATCGCTTGTTATTGGAAGATGCCTACCCTGGTGTCATTCCAGCTCTGCCCAGTTTGGTTCCAGCGTTGCCGGGTGCTGTTTACTATGCCCAACGCTTCATTTCTCGGACGGGCGAGGAAACGATCCAGTCCTCGGTGGAGAATGTCGAGATTCAACTCTCCGGTAGCGGCAATGAGTTGCAGGTAGACAGTACGTTTGCTGGCTCAACCAACATCGTTGCAGGCAACGGCTCGACGGTGACCTTTGGATCCAGCCCGACTGGGTTGCATCCATCTCAACTCCGGCGAATCGGTTTCATCGATGGATCGGTGCATGTATCGGCTTCTGAGATATTCCTAGACGATTCAGGAAACGATCAGTCGACTCTTGGAACGCTCGATGGGAACCAGATTAACGGGCTGGGCATGTCAGGTGAGATCACCTTGATTGGAACCCCTGACGTCACGGTACGTTTGGGAGCCAGCGACGATCGGTTCTATGTCGCAGGTACGGCACCCGGTCAGGAGGTAACCGTTGAAGCCGGAAGAGGGGTCGACGCGGTTTACGTTGGCACTCGTCCAGGAGCAGAACGAACGGGAAGCCTCGCGCAGATGCAAGGGTTGCTCACCGTGGATGGTGGATCGATCTTGACCGGGGTCAATCGACTGTTCTTGCAAGATTCGGCGACGACCACTCCAACCCAATTCGAAATCGATAACGATTACGACTGGAGCAGTCTGCAAAACAACGCCAATACGATCGATACGACCACGATCACACGCAATGGTCAAGCCATCGTTCGATACCAACGTACCAACATCGTTAGCTTACAAGGCGGTAGCGGCGGCAATCGCTTCGATGTCCTTCGAACCCATCGGGAGCAAAGTACCGATGGCAGCGTCAGCTCGAGCTTTACGGTCAACTTGGGAGAGGGCTCAGACGAAGTACGAATGGGTGCACCGGTGGGCGTAACAGGTGCTCGCTCGATGGATAGCTTCCGACAGGACTTGGTCGCTCCAACATTCCAAGGGAGCAACCCAAGTCGGCGAGGAATCCCGGTCTTGTTGAATGGGCAGGGGGGGAACGACCTGATTGATGTCAACGACACGTCCAATTCCCAGGCATCGAATGTAGGACTTGCGGTCAATCGATTCCGGGACCTGTTCCCCTTCGAGCCAGATGCCTCGGTGGATGCAGCAGATATCTTCTTGGATGTGTTTGGCGATGATCCGGAGGCAAGGGCCTTTGCCACTCTTGCAATGGCGCAGGACGCTTCGCGGCCGATCAATATTCACGCTCGGGGCTCAGGCAATCAAGCACAACGCGTCGCCGCCGAAAATCTTACGATCCAAGTCGGCCTCGGCAATGCTGGAACCAATGGCAATGCCGTTTCGATTTCAAGCGGGCGTTACGAGGTGGATGCACGGATCGCATTGGGAAGCGGAAACGACAGTTTCAACGTTTCCAATGGCGTTCAGTTCCGCGACGGACACACCCTCGAGGTGCTTGGGCAGAATGGAAACGATACGGTCTTCCTCGATTTCAATGGTGCCAGTGTCATCGATCGAGGTGCCCTCGGAAACCCACTCGCGAATGCAATCTATTCGCGCGAGGATGCAGACTC
>JALOQW010000405.1 GCA_025459275.1 Pirellula sp. | reverse complement strand
AACGCTTAGGGTAAGCCTCTGGTTGCATGAAATCCTCAACTGAGGATTTCGCTGAGGATCCTGGCTCCTTCGACTCCGGTGAGCTTGGAGTCCAAGCCTTGGAATTTGTAGGTGAAGGCTTCGTGATCGATACCCAGTTGATGCAACATGGTGGCGTGCAGATCATGGACAGTGCAATGGTTCTCAACAGCCGAGTACCCCAACTCGTCGGTCGCACCGAGGACCATGCCTCCTCGGACTCCGGCACCCGCCAGCCACATCGACATCGACAGATTGTGATGATCGCGACCAGTCGGACCTTTATTGCTTTGCGACATCGGCGTCCGACCAAACTCGCCAGTCCAAACAATGAGCGTATCTTCGAACATTCCGCGCTGCTTCAAGTCCTTGATGAGGGCAGCGCTCGCGCGGTCAACCTCAGCGGCTCGCAACGGCAACTCCTCGCGCAGTAAACTGTGATGATCCCAATCGCGATGATAAAGTTGAATGAATCGCACTCCCCGTTCTGCAAGTCTTCGAGCCAAGATGCAGTTGCTGGCAAAGCTCCCATCGCCCGGCTGGCAACCGTACATTGAAAGCGTCTCTTCGGTCTCGTCGCGTACGTCCATCAATTCAGGGACGCTGGCTTGCATTTCAAAGGCTAACTCGAACTGTGCGATTCGAGTCGCAATCTCAGGATCATGCGCAATCGCTGCATGCTGATGATTGAGCGCATTGATGGCCGCGATATCGAGTCCTTGTTGCTCGCGTGTCACACCCGGTGGGTCGCTGAGGTACAGAACCGCATCCCCCTTACTGCGCAGCTGGACCCCTTGAAAGCGACTGGGCAAGAATCCGCTGCTCCATTGTCGGGCAGCGATCGGTTGAGGTGAACGCCCAACTCCCGTCGATACGAGCACAACGAATCCTGGTAAATCCTCCGCTTCGCTCCCGAGTCCGTAATTGACCCATGCTCCCATGCTCGGTCGCCCAGCGATCTGCGAGCCGGTATTCATGAACATGTGGGCTGGATCATGATTGATCGCGTCCGTGGTCATCGAACGAACCAAGCAGATGTCGTCAATGACGCTTCCGATGTGGGGCAAAAGCGTACTGATCTCCGTTCCGTTCTGACCGTACTTCGTGAACGGGAACATTGGCCCGAGGCAAAAGAGCTTTTCTCCCTGAAGCTGTGCGAGTTGTTGACCACGTGTGAAGCTGTCTGGCATGGGTTGGCCATCCATTTCCGCGAGCTTGGGCTTGTAGTCGAACAACTCCAAGTGCGAGGGTCCACCCGCCATCGTTAGCCAGATGACTCGTTTGGCTTTTCTGGGAAACGCAAACTGATTCAGGGCACCTCGTGACTCGCTCGCCGCTGAGGACTGCCTCATCAACATTGCCAAGGCCGCCGCGCCGACCGTACTTTGGCCGAGCATCCGCCTGCGACAGAGTCTTGTTACTTCAGGATCAAGTTTCATGACACACGTACTTGTTCGCAGTTAGCTTCGAGTGAGGGTTTCATGCAACGACAGAAGTACACGAGCCACATGGGTCCAGGTGGCTACTTCCGCAGGATCGAGGTCCTCAGGCACGGGTGCATTCCCGGTGGCCAGCAGTTTTTGAGCCGATGTCGGGTCCGATGCATAACGATCTTCATGTCGTTTCAAGAGCTCGAGGAGCGGTTCCATCTCTTCGGTTCGGGGTAAGCGTTGCAGTGACTGCCGGAATCCCCATGCGATTCTCGATGAGGCATCGTCGCCACCTTCGCGAATCATTCGAACCGCAAACCCTCGCGCGGCCTCGACGTAGGTCGGGTCGTTCAGCAAGACCAACGCTTGTTGGGGGATATTCGAGCGTGTCCGCTCCGCACAGCATTCTTCGCGGCTGGGTGCATCAAAAGCCAGCAAGCTTGGGTGCAAAAAGGTTCGTTGCCACCAAGTATACAAACCTCGACGATACTGACTCGCACCCCGATCTGGTGTGTACGTGCGAGGTGGAAAGTTCAAGTTCTCCCAGTACCCATCCGGTTGATACGGCTTCACACTTGGTCCGCCAATCGTATCGACCAGTAGCCCCGAGATGGCCAGGGCGTGATCGCGGATCCCTTCAGCGTCCATCCTGAAAGGAGACTGCCGTGCGAGTTCTCGATTGTAAGGGTCTAGTGCCAATTGTTCGGGTGCCGGGATCGAGGAGCGTCGATAGGCTCGACTCGTAACGATGAACCGTACCATGTGCTTCCAATCCCAGCCTGAGTCCATGAACTCGCAAGCCAGATAATCCAAGAGCTCGGGATGAGTCGGCGGTTCGCCTTGAGCCCCGAGATCATCGAGAACTTTGCTCAAGCCCGTACCAAAGAAATGTTTCCACATGCGATTGGTGACCACACGCGATGTCAATGGATGCTCGCGAGAGACCAGCCACTCCGCGAGATCCAACCGATTCCATTCACGATCCTTCGGAGCGGGTTGTGGCAAGTAGCTAGGGAATGCCGGACGCAAGATCTCCCCCGTCTCGTCCATCCAATTTCCACGGGGGAGAATGCGGACCGTTCGAGGGTTTTTGCTCGACTTCGAGACGAGGCACTTCGGAATCTGACGGTAATAGTCTGCCCTCGCTTTCTCCGCTTGCTCGATCGCGAACCACTCTTCTCGGTGGACGTTGTTCACGTGCTGAAGAAAGAAGCGACGGATCTCCTGCTTCTGTGCATCGGAGGCTTGTTCCGATTGCAAGCTGGCTTGCACGCTGCGAGCTGTTTTCCTTTCGGCGTCGGAGGCCTTTGACTCAGGCTCCAAGGCGCTGAAAGCGTACGCACCTGATCGTACGGACTCTTCCCAAAGTTGCTGGGCCGCTTGAACCTCGTCGCGGAAGGTCTCGAACCGCTGCTTGGCATGAGCGATGGCTGCATCGAGTTCGGCGAGCTTGGCTCGTTGTTCTTCGGTAGAAACGGGCATCCCTTCTTCGCGAGGAGCGACCAAGCCTTCTTGGATGTCCGCAAAGAACGCCCCGAGAGAATAGAAGTCGCGCGTCGTGAACGGATCAAACTTATGATCGTGGCATTGAGCGCAGCCCGTGGTTTGACCGAGCCACACCGCACCAACGGCTCGAACGCGATCTGCGAGCATTCGCGCTTCGTAGTCCTTCGGTTGCGCGCCCCCTTCTTCGGTCGAGAGGAGCAGTCGATTGAAGGCCGACCCAACGCGAGTTTCTTGATTCGCATCGGGAAGCAAGTCTCCTGCAATCTGCTCGATCGTGAACCGATCAAAGGGCTTGTTGTTGTTGAAGGCATCGATCACCCAATCGCGATAGGGCCAAACATTTCGCGGATTGTCGCTGTGATAACCGATCGTATCTGCATATCGCACCACATCGAGCCAGCCGGCGGCCATGCGTTCACCGTAATGCGGGTTGCTCAGCAATCGTTCGACCAACATGGCATAGGCAGTGGGGGATTCATCCGCAACGAATGCGTCGACCTCATCGGGAGATGGAGGCAACCCGATCAGGTCGGCATAGAGCCGGCGAATCAATGTTCGTCGATCCGCTTCCGGAGCAGGCGACCAGCCTAACTTTTGGAGTTTCGTATCGATCCAGTAATCGATCGGATGCGCGTCATCTGGGACAGGTTGTTTCTGAGGTTGTTCGTAGGACCAATGTTTCTGATAGGTGGCTCCCTGCTCGATCCATCGCTTCAGCAACTCTTTTTGTGCCGGACTAAGCGGTTTTTTCATGGAAGGTGGAGGCATGACCACCGACTCGTCCGTGGCTTCGATACGGGCGATCAATTCGCTCGCGGAGGTGTCGCCAGGGACGATCACGCTCCTCGCGAGTGCATCATCGGCCTCATCCAGACGCAAATCGGCCTGCCGATGACCGGCATCGGGTCCGTGACAGGCAAAGCAATAGTCCGACAAGATCGGGCGGATGTCGCGGTTGAACTGGAGGGTTTCTTGAACCGGATCCGCCGCTCGTCCAGGAGACCATCCGCTCAGTGTCTCCCATCCCGCCAGAGTCAGCGTCAAGCAAATGGCAAGGCGCCATGCAATGATTGCGCACGCCCGACACCTACCGAAGGCTCGCTCGCACTCGGAACGAATCGCAGATCTCATAAGCTCCATCCCTCGGGGAAATCACTTACCCATACCGACATTTCATTTTGATCGATCGACGGGGGAGGGGGAAGCTGTTAAAGAAACCCTCTTGGAAATCTTTTTCTTCGATGGATTCCCGTGCATTGGATAACGTTCCGTCACCCTCGTTGTTGTCCCTGGCTTGGCGATACAACCGAACACTGGTTACACTACGAGCCTGATAAAAGCACCTTTATCTTATAGGAACGATTGTAATGAAGCCTCTCTCCCTACCGCTTGAATCCGCTCAAGGGCAACACCGTCGCGAACGATATCTCGCATGGCTGCCGTTTCTACCTGCCATGCTTCTGGTATTCGGTGGCTGTATAGGAAGTGAGAGCACGACTTCCCTGCCCGGCAAGACGGGGGCTCCCGCCGCCG
>JALOQW010000072.1 GCA_025459275.1 Pirellula sp. | reverse complement strand
AACGCTTTGAAGGCAACCTCATCGCCGAAGAATTCACGCAAGTCGACCGTCGCCATGAGTTCACTGGTCGTGAAGTCTCCCAAGCGAATCAAGCGATCGAGCAACCGCGATGCTTCCCATCGTCGGCCCTGAGCGTTGTAGATTCGCGCCAATAACCGGAAGGCAGGCACCGCTGTCGGATAGTCTTTGACCAATCCCAAGAGTTTCGTTTCTGCCTCGGCCATGTCACCTTGAGCTACCAGCCATTCGGCTGCTTGCCCCTCTGCCGGTCCCCACTGTGGACTCTCCTTGGGTATCTGCTCTAACTGCTTGATCGCACCGCGCAGATCCTTGCGAGCCGCCATGACTCGAGCGGCCAGGAAGATCAACTCCGGATCTTTAGGGCGACTGATGATCAGTTGCTTCACCAATTGCCACGCCTCGTCAACTTGCCCCCCTTCGAGTTTCTTGACCGCTTGCTCAAAGCGCTCTTCGTAGGGTTGGTCGTCTGCCCTTTTTTCGTTGGCGTTGGATGAGGTTGATTCGACCGGCGCCGATGGAGTCTTTGTTTCCGCTAGGGTGGGTGCGGAAGGCGGGGTCTCTGTTTTCTGGCATCCGAGCGAGAGAACAACAAGCAGTAACCCACTTGCAACGAATCCGAACCGGGAAGCCCAACAAGGGGTCGCGTTTGCTTTCGTTCTCATCTTACCGGACCTGATGGGTTCGAAAAAATCGTGAATGGAGCGGATGTATGCCCGCGTTGCACTCGAAACGGAGCGAGATCCACACTTGTCGGACTCCCCGTCATGAGCTCACGCATCAGCACTGCGGTCGCTGTCGACCAATGAAGGCCGTGCCGAAAATGCCCTGATGCAATATACGCATTTTCGAACGACGCGAGGGGACCCAAATAAGGAAACGAGTCGAACGACCCAGGACGAAGTCCCGCCCACTGACTGGCAACCGGAGCCTTGGCCAAGTCCGGCCAAATCGTTTCTGCCCAGAACCTCAGTTCTGCGATCATGGAAGGCGTGGTTTCGCATTCGAAGCCGACCTCTTCTTCGCAAGATCCTGCGAGAACATGACCGTCGTCGCGAGGAACCAAATACCGGTGCCCTTCGTTCAAAATCATGGAAAAAGGAGGCTCCTCGCAACGGTAGAGGACCATTTGGCCTCGCACGGGCAAGATTCCGGTTGCGACCCCAAGTTCTTCGAGCATCTTCACGGACCAGGCACCCGCCGTAATACAGACCCGTTCACCGGCAACGATCTCTGAAGCTCCCGGCCCATCATCATGGAATGTCTCAAGGCGTCCCGTGTCGGGTGTCCCCCTTTCGATGCGAACGCTCTCGATGCGATGGTCGGAGTGTTCAAAACCGATCACCCGAGTGTATTCGAATAGATCGACAGATAGCTTGCGACAGGCTGCGATTAAGGCCGCAAGATGCCGTGGATTGCGGACGCGACAGTCGTCAGGCACATACCAAAAATCGACGTTCGGGTGATTAGCGATGAGCTGAGCGAGATGCGGAAGCCTACGAGTCGCCTCATTGTGGGACCAGGGCTCGCATGCGATCCCATGCTCCGACCACCACATTCGATTGGCCGACATTGTCGCTCGCTCCGCAGGCGTTGTGGCAATGTATAGCCCTCCGCATCGTCGGTACTCCGTATCAATGCCCGTAAGGTCCCGAAGCCTCAATGCCCATTCGCCATGCAGCCTATGAGACAGGCTTCGCAACTGTTCCAGCGGATCGGTCGGTGCGTGTTGCGCACCTGCAGGCAAGATGCCGGCTCCAGCCCACGAAGAACCTTTGCCAAGCTCTGCTGCTTCAAGTACAGCGACTTTCCAGCCGAACAAAGCAGACTCCAGCGCAATCGATAAACCGATCACACCGCCGCCACAGACCACCAAATCGTAAGTGCGTTTCATGCCTCCATCCTAACCGCACCAACGACCCCTCAACAGTCTCCAGGCAGTCCTATTGGTAGTCCTGCGGCGACCACCACATCAGCAATCGATACGGCCAAGGGTGCGTCCATGGATTGGACCAAGGGATCGTTGCTGAAAGAACACTCACCGCGATCGCGAAAAGCAGGACGGCATGCAGTCCTCGGACTCGCACGGACCATTGAACCGCAGGAATACTCAACCACAGCCAACCTGGAACCAACCAAAACAACCATCGAAAACCGCTGCATACTCCAGCGTAATTCCGATCCACGACGTCTCTGGATGCATAAAAAATCATGCACGCAATGGAGACAGATACGATGGCGGCGGCTAGAGCGCTATCGCTCAGCAACCAACGACGCCATGCCGGCATGGAGGTCACAGGTGAAGAAGCAGCGGTCATCGTGTCGGCAAGCTCACCTAGCGCTCGATTCCCTCGTGCGATCCAGACACCAGCCCCAACGATGGCCCATATCCAAACCGGAGTCAATGAGAAGATGCCATGGTGGCCTACCGTAAAGTGGAGCAGGTACTTCCAGCGGTCGGGTTCGCCTCGGTCCACCCCCTTCTTGTTCTCAGGCAGCCAGTAAGACTTGGGATAGTCGTACCAGTCATCCCAAGCATGGATCGTCCAAACGCCGCTGCTCTTGGCCAAGGCGACTCGCACGTGGGTGGAAGCGTCGATCACCTGCAAAACACCCTCCAAGCGAGCCGGGAGAATCTCGGCTGCAGAGGTCAAAGGATACTTGGCCGCATCCAACGTTGCCTTGATCTGATCAACCGTTGGCGGCGTCTCCAAGGGTTGCTCTGCAAGTTTTCCGATCTCACCACCAAGCCCGCGATGCGCGTACGGAGGCCGCCAATCCCCATGCGCCCAATAGTTGGTTCCCAGAAAAGCGACCGCGATCATCGCGGAACCACCACCAAATCCAAGGAGCATGCGCTTTGGATCCGCTACGAACAACAAAGCCCCCAAAGCGACGGCCCAAGCCAAGGCAGGTAGTTCGCACGCGACCGCCATGGCCGCACTCACTCCAAGACTCAACCAAACGCCCCACGACGTCACAAGTCCATAGCGGGCATCCTTCCAGACTTGCCACCCTAATGCGAGTGTAATGCAAAAGAACATCGCTCCATGCAAATGGTTGTTTAGCGTGGCCACGAACGTCGTCAAGAACGTCCCCCACACGCTGATGTTCAAGAGATACCAGCGAGTGGTTGCATCCTGAACATGCCTCTCTAGCCAATGATGCCACCACACCCACCACAGCACCAGGGGAACGAGATTCGCGAAGATCATTACCAGCCTGCCGATCAAGAACGGTTCGTCTGTCAGCGATTTCCCGACAATCATGGTGATCGGTTTGCAGATGGCGGCGTAGAGCAGGGTCAGCAATGGAGGCTTGCTCGAGTAACTATGCTCCACCCCATCAGGTCCCGCATGCTTGACCAAGTCGATCGTGTTCCAGATTTTGGACTTACCTTTGCTGTCCAGAAGATTGATGTACTTGTCGATTTCCCACCGACCATCTTGAGTCAGCGCGGCGATTGCACACCATCGAGAGCGATCGTTGGCACTCAAGAAAGGAAGCTCTCCGTGCGCTGCCGTTATGCCAACAATGCGGGCTAACTGGATGACCGTGGCGAGGCCTATGATGAACCAGCCGATACGGCGCGAACTGAAGAAGAATTCTGAATGCGAAGTGAAGTTCATCTTCCGTTAACTCCTGGCTCGGGCCAATTCGATCGAGAGTCGGGATGGGATGGAGAGGGGCCGACCTGTTCTGCGATGGAGTATGGAGGACGACGCATCATGGAATTGGCCACGACCAATTCGGCCAGCAACCCAACTCCTACAAGATGCAATCCTACAAGGATCAACAAGATGGCAACGTAGAAGACCGCACGTTGATGGAGGTGGACAGGATGCTCAAACGCAAACACTCGGGTCCATATCCATGCCAGGCATAACCCCAGGAACAAGACGATGCCGACCAAACACGAAGCACTTCCAATACCCCCCAGCAAATGTTGAGGCCGGTATCGAAATCGAGTCAAAAAAACAACAGTCAACAGATCCATCAGCCCTTTGGGGATTCGGGTCCAGCCGTATTTCGAATGCCCGTGCATGCGAGGATGGTGCTCCACTGGGATCTCCGTAACGCAAAACCCCCTCGCGGCGGCAAGGACCGGGATAAAGCGATGCATCTCTCCAAACAAATCGATTTCATCCAGTACCTCGCGACGATAGGCCTTGAAGCCGCAGTTGAAATCGTGAAGCTCCAATCCTGAGAAGTACCGCAAGACTGCATTGAAAACGCGAGAAGGCCACCTTTTGTGCCATGGATCATGCCGCAACTGTTTCCAACCACTAACGACGTCAAACCCCTGATCGAGCTTGGCGATCATTCGTGGGATCTCTTTCGGATCGTCTTGCAAATCAGCGTCCATGGTGATGATCATGTCGCCGACGGCGGCATGAAATCCTGCCGAGAGGGCAGCGGCCTTTCCAAAATTACGACGAAACCGAAGGCCCCTGACCTTGGGATGAGTCTCCGTGAGCGCCGCAATCGTGCGCCAGGAATCGTCGCTAGAACCGTCATCGATCAGCAGGACTTCCAGGTCTCGATCCGGAAGGTGTTCGCACGCCTCCAGCACCTGGCGCACGAGTTCACGGATCGTATCCTGTTCGTTCAGGAGTGGGATGACTACTGAAAGCATGACTGGTCCGGATCACGGCTCGAGACGGAACGGCGTCACGCGAATCAATTCCCGCATCGCCACATACACTATGATCCCTGCCAAGATACCAAACAAATCCGCCGAGAAGTCACCCCAATCAGCGGTCCTACCCACAGGAATTTGCGTCAATTCATCGATGGCGGCATAAGCAACGCCAATTCCGGTCGCAACCAAGACATTCTGGCTTCGACGCTTGGGGTTGGTGGGGACCGCCCACGCCAATAAAAACGCAAGAACCGTGAAAGCTCCAAAGTGAAGGAGTTTGTCACTCCATCGCGTTGTCTCTTGGACCGCGCGCAGCACGGTCACCGGGAGATGTGTTGAAATCGTGAGGAGCGTCCAATAACACGCCAGCGCGATGATCGCGATGCGGACGCCATGGAAGGTAGATCGCAAACGATCAGTCCCACCACCACTGGCCGTCCGCAAGATCCGAAGGAGCTGCCATGCTCTGGCTTGACGCATCCACGGTGCGATCGACTTCTACGTTCTCACCCGATACCAGCTTGCGAGCGGCGATGTGCACACCACCACCGATCGGTGTCACCAATTGCCCGTCTTTCCAGACCGCGTTGATAGCAGACTCGACCTGGGTGATCGTTGGATTTCCCATCACTCGGAACTTGCTTTCGTCAGCAAACACGCCGAGGTCCCAGCCAGCTTTACCATACAGGTCTCGATCTTGGATGAACGCAGCTGCAATCGACATGTCGAACAAGTTTCGAAGCTCGCCGAACACCGGGATGACTTCGCCCAACTTATCGAATTGCTTGGTGAATTCTTCGGTGAAGCCACGGCTGGCGGCATCTCCGACGTTGCCGCTTCGTGCACGCTTACCATTCTTGGCAACGAATTCCTTTTCACCGGTCAGCTTGACCCCTTGGCCTTGCAAATGAAGAGCTGTTCCATCTTCGTTGGTGGCAACCTTGCTGTAGTCGGCCTCGAAATACCAACGCTGCAAGGCACCCGCATTGGCACCTGCACGCGTCCGTTCGATCCACGTCTTCATGGGAATGATCGGGTCTTCAAGACCGATGCCGATCAACTTCATGCGGTAGTCTGCTTCGACAAGCACTTGAGCGAAATGCGTATCGCGAGGAACGCCTCGAATCGAGACGGTCTGATATCCCAAGGCTTGCTTCATGCCGCTGGTCAGCATCTGAAGATTGACCGTGGCAGCTTGTCCCTCAAATTGGGAATGAAATCGCTGCATGCGTTTGATCCCCTCTTCGGTCGGATCGATCGAGCATCCAATGGATGTTGTGGCACCTTGTCCAGGAGCAAAAGCTCGCAAAGCAACTACCAGATCTCGGAGCTGCAAAACAGTCTTGCCAGACTTGAGACCCACCCATCGCTGATCCGGAGTCACCACGATCTTCTCGGCCGGGCCAGCGATCACGATGTCATTCGAGTCGGGCATCAGGAAGACGTATTCGATGCGAGTCAAGCCGGCCAGCCCGAGAACTTCTTCATCGAGTCGTTCTTTACGGGCCAATGCATCAGCAACATACTTCTCAAGGCGATTCAATGACACTTTGCGCATGGGTGACTGAATACGAACGTTCGGGTCCTGCGACTTAAGCGTCGCCATTCTCAGTTCCAGCGCGACGCGTGGGTCAACCGATCGGACGTGCAAAACACCTCGTGCATCGATCTCAACCCCAGCGAACCCGGCGGCAACACCTCCGCCGTCGCCACCGCCATCACCACCGCCGTCATCTTGGGCAAAAGTAAGCGCAGTGCAGAGCATTACGACCATGCCCGCCAACAGGCCTCGAGTCAGCATGCGAAACAGGTTTTGGATTTGCATCGGGACAGCCTTGAGTAGACGACCAGTGTGAGTGCGAAAAGACGAAGGTGGAATGCGTCGATCGACATCGACCTCATCTACAAGAATAGTTGGAGAAACGGGGGATAGCAACAACTTGAAAAAAATGGGCAGGGTGGAGGGTTTAGGGATTCGGATAGGACGAACAATTCTGACCTAAATTCTCACTTTCCCTCAAGAACGCTTGACGGGCATCGGCCGCGAAGAGTATTTCCCTTAGCTTCATCGGACTTTCTTGGGGGAGGGGTCCACAGACGGAAAAGCGAGGCGCTGACGGGATGGCAGACCACCCCCGACAATCGATGCGACAGGAACAAAAGGAACGGCATGTTTGCCCCCCTTCCCCTTTTTCGTGCGCCCCAAGAATCCTCGGGGTTTTGCTGGTTTTGTTGACTCCCGCGCTCTCGCCGTTAAGTCCCGCCTTGGGCCAGACGACGGTTCCGTTTCCGTCGACTAGCCCGATTCCATCTTCCAGCCCTCCAACCTATCCCACGGCCCCAACGACCACATATCCCCCAACCACGTATCCCCCACCGACGTTTCCGACGACAACCTCTCCGACGACGGTTTACCCGACAACGACCTACCCGCCGTCGACGGTTAATCCCTACGCCCCCTCGTTTCGCGACAGTACCGCTCCCGTTCCCCAGGGGTACCCTCCGGGAACCATCCCCCTGGGGCCTGCACCCACCGGCATGGCTCCTACCGGTACCTATCCCTATGGCATGCCCCCAAGCACCTTCGGCAGTCCGGTGTATCCGTCCAGCGTCTACCCAAATTCGCAACCCCCTGTCATGTATCCCGGCACGACAGCCCCTAATCCATACTTTGGATATCCGCCAGGAACCTATCCTCCGCCAAACAACTGGTGGACCACCACCACGATGGCCGTTCAAACTCAAGCTCAAGAGACGATCCGTCTATGCCAGGGCGCCCGATTTCGAACCACGTATCTTCCAGGCACGACCGACTTCAGCAGTCCAGGGCTCGATGATCTTGAAAGTACCGACTTCGAAACGTCTTTGGTCTTTGCATGCCCTAAGTTCCTTGGATGCTCTCAACCTCTGTATCTCATTCCTTCGTACACGCAAACCCTGTGGGGCGGTCCGACCAATCCAGGCGTTGATGTTCCAGGCAATGCATTCGGGGCATTTCTGGATGCGACATGGGAAACCGATCCAGCCCAAACGTTCGGAGCCGAACTCGGTGTCCGCGTTGGAGTGTTTTCTTCCTTCGATGCCATTAGCAGCCAGAGTGTTCGCGTGCCAGTGAAGGCGCTTGGACGGTTGAGATTGACTCCCAATTCAACCGCAAGGTTGGGTGTTTACTACATCGATCGGTGGGACGTCAAACTCCTGCCAGCATTGGGAGTTCTTTGGGTACCTAACCCCGATACGCGATGGGATATCTTCTTTCCGGAACCGAAGCTGTCCCATTATTTGACCACCCATGGAAACAAGGACGTATGGTGGTACGTCACAGGCTATTACGGAGGTGGAGCGTGGACCATCGAGTATCCGGACGGCGCGGACGATCGCATGGACATCAACGACATCCGTGTCCTGGTTGGCTTTGAGTGCGGCCAAAACGAGCTGCTACGCCAAGGCTTTCGAAGTTACTTCTTCGAGATCGGTTACGCATTCGACCGTCAGCTCTTATTCGTGAACAATCCGCAGAACAACATCGACCTTGGAGAGAGTCTGGTCTTCCGAGCTGGCTTCGGCTACTAGACGCAATACCGTTCAACGAACCGAACTAATGTAGTGGATCTCGCCAGAGATCCTCGAGCCGATGTAGTGGATCTCGCCAGAGATCCCCTAGCCAACGTAGTGGATCTTGCCAAAAGATCCCCGACCTAATGTAGTGGATCTTGCCAAAGATCCTGCATCCCAGGGAAGCTCAGCAACTTCCTCTACCTTCATTGAACGGTATTTGCCACTCGACGAGCGTCTCTCAGCTCAGGATGGCATCGATCGGTTTTCCATGATCGATATCGAGTCGTTTGCGACCGGGGATCTCGAGTTTGCGGGAGTCCAAGCCCATCTGCTTCAAGATGGTGGCATGAACATCGGTCACGTAATGGCGGTCTTCGACGGCATGGAATCCAATCTCATCCGTTGCTCCATGCACGACACCGCCACGAATGCCACCTCCGGCCATCCACACGGAGAAGCCAAAGATGTGGTGGTCTCGACCATCCGATCCTTGCGTCCCAGGAGTCCGTCCAAACTCGGTAGCAAACAGCACGATGGTGGATTCCAGAAGCCCACGCTGTTTGAGATCCCTGAGCAATCCAGCGATCGGCTTATCAACAGCCCGGAAATTGGATTCGTGATTGCTCTTGAGCCCCCCATGCGCATCCCATGCACCTGCTCCACCAGCGCCATGTTGCACCTGCACGAATCGAACCCCTCGTTCGACAAGTCTTCGCGCTGCGAGCATCTGCATTCCGAAGTCTCGAGTCGCCGGCTGGTCGATCCCATACATTTCATGAACTGCCGCTGTTTCGGAATCGAAGTTTAAGACTTCCGGAATCGATGACTGCATGCGAAAGGCTAGCTCATACGATCGAATCCGAGCCGTGAGTGCCGGATCATCTGGATACTCGATCCCTCGCAATTGATTCCAGCCTCGCACCAGATCGAGCCCCACTCGTTGATCGCTTTCGTTCCAAGGCTCGATACGCGATCCAAAATCCAAAGGATTCTTGGGATCCACTCGCAGGGGGACAGCATCGTGTTCCGGTCCCAAATAATGACCATCCTTGGCGTTCCAATACTCGCGATTGCCGATCGAGATGAAGGAAGGAAGATTGTCATTCACCGATCCCAAACCGTAATGGACCCATGCACCAAGCGTTGGGAACTCGCCATCGAGCATATGGCGACCTGAATGGAATTGAGTCTGGGCTCCATGGTTGTCATCCGTCGTCCACATCGATCGAATGACGGCGAGATCATCGGCACAACTTCCGATATGGGGTACCCACTCGCTCATTTCGATGCCGGATTCGCCATATCTCCGGTACCCAACTTGAAGGGGGTAAAGCGTGTTGCGCTGCTGACCATTCGCATCATTGACCACAGTGACTCGGGCCAGTTTCAGCTTTTCAGGATTCTGAACGTCCGAAAACGGGGTCTCCGCAATGGTCTTGCCAGCGAACTCGGTCAGCTTGGGCTTGGGATCGAACGACTCCATGTGCGATACGCCACCATTCATAAACAGCCATATCACGCTTTTCGCCTTTGCGTTACCAGGAAGCTCGGCTGAATCGTGCTCGCTC
The DNA here is from genome assembly GCA_025459275.1 of Pirellula sp. GTDB lineage: Bacteria > Planctomycetota > Planctomycetia > Pirellulales > Pirellulaceae > JBKCUI01. Next base: position 3,853 of record JALOQW010000072.1, on the reverse strand, counting down.
GCACGGAGAACTCCATCGCGAGACAGCAAGGCCGACAGTGCCAGCCCCGTGCACCCCCATCCCATATCGGACAGGAACGTGCGACGCGAAGCGGGTGAAACAGGAGCTCGGTGGAGTCGAGTGGGACGCATGGCTGGAAACTCCTGTCACCGGACGGTCACGAAATCGTTGTGGTTAATAAGGCTTCGAATCAGCCCGATTCGGGCGTGCTGTGTGGGATCCACGCCGCGATCGGTGGCATGGTCTCGCCATCGCTTCATCGCTTCTTCTCCCAAGGTCACTTCTTCGTCGGTTGCTGAAGATACCAAGAGCCATTCGAAGGATGTCCGAACAAACGCTGCGTCATCCATTTCGGGGATCGAAGCAGCAATCCGTTCCGCAATCCGTTGAGAGGTCAGCTGAATGAGGGGACTGTTCTGAAGTGCTAATGCCTGCTGAGGCACAATGCTCTGGGCTCGGCGATAGCAATCCAAGACGTTGGCGTCATCGAAGATCGATAGGAACTTCTCGTGCTCATTGTGGGACTGGAAGTAATACAAGCTTCGACGGCGCGAGAGTGCATCCGAACTTGGAATCGACGGGCCACCAAGGCGGAGATCGAGCTCCCCTGCAAGGAACAGCAAACTATCGCGAACCGATTGGGATTCCATGCGGATCGGATTCATTCTCCAGTAGAAGCGATTGTCGGGATCCGTCATCTTCTCGTTGTCCATATCGCTGTTGGATGAACTCATGGCATAGGTATGCGACAGTACCATGATTCGATGCAAATGCTTGAGACTCCATCCACTCTCCATCAACTCCACCGCCAAATAATCCAGCAAGTCTTGATGCACCGGCGGCGTTCCTTTGCGCCCAAAATCAAAGACGGTCGGAACCAGCGGGCTTCCAAAATGCCGAGCCCAGACGTGGTTGACCGCTACCCGTGCGGTGAGTGGGTGATTCCTATCAATCATCCATCGAGCCAAGGCCGATCGCCTGCCCGAACTCGTTGACGGAAACGGCTTGCGACGAGACTCTTCCGATTCCGTATTCGACTCGAGGGTTTTTTCTGCACCTCGCAACGAACGGTACGTCTTCCCAGGTGCATCGACTTGTTTAAGCATCGACGCCAGCTCGCCTTCGGCAACCTTTTTTTGATCTTCAAACTCCTTGCGTTTGTCGGATGGTGCGTTCGCAAGCGAAGCATCGATCTGAGCCAATTTGAGTCGCGCGGACTCAACATCAACCCGTCGATCGAAAGCTGCGGCTCGTTCGGCGGCACGTTCTGCCTCGGGAGAGCCTGGAGATTGAGCCGCCAACAAATCGGCTTGATGCCGCCAATCGATGGAGACCAGTTCGGCTCTTGCGTGTTGGAGCCGTCTTTCTGCGATGACTCGCTCTCGCTCGAGTGCCTCTCGTTCCGTTCCTTCGACGCGCGGTGATTGGCTCTTGAGTTTGGTATCCAATTCCGCGATTTGCTTTTGCGTTTCACTCAGTTTGTTTCGAGCCGTTTGTCGTACGGTCTCGACCACATGAGCGCGAAGGCCAGGGGTGACCGATGTGGGAGGAAGTGCAACGCTCGCAACCTGAAAGGGGGTGGTTTGCTCCAACACACTCGGTATCGCTGGTTGCATGACCTGGGATCGATCCGGGTTGCGATCATCTCCTCGAACGTGGACATAGGTCGGTGCTTCCAAATTGCAATCGAACGCACGAGGGATACTGTTCTGCGTTAAATTGGGTTGGCCGGGAAGCATCTCTGTGCGGATTTGGTACGGTTCAAAGATCGCACGAAATCGATAATAGTCCTGCTGCGTAATGGGATCGTACTTGTGATCATGACATTTGGCGCAGTTGAAGGTGAGCCCCAACATGCCTTTGGCGGTGTGTTCGATGGTCTCATCCATCCACGACGTTCGGTTGAATTTGAAATACTGCCTGGCCAAGTATCCGGTGGCTCGCAATCGATTCAAATCATCGGGGTAGACCTCATCGGCAGCCAGCATCTCGAGCAGCATCTGGTCGTAACCTTTGTCCTCATTCAGTGATTCGACAATCCAGTCTCGCCAATGCCACATGTGCTTTTGGGAATTGCGGACTTCTTCCCCCAGTCCCCACCAATCGCTGTAACGCCAGATGTCCATCCAGTGGCGGCCCCAACGTTCGCCGTAGTGCGGGCTCGAAAGAAGTTTTTCTACAACCTTCGCTTTGGCATCTGCGGAATGATCTTGTTCGAAGGCGCGGATCTCATCGATGCTCGGTGGTAGTCCCACCAGGTCCAGATGCACACGACGCAGCCAAATCGATTTGGGGGCTTCCTTTTGTGCGGACAGGCCCTGCTGGGAACGAACCTCAGCGATCCAAAGATCGACCGGATGGTTGCCGACATCGACGGTTCCCTTTTCCGATGGGAGTTGCTTCTGCGGCGGGCGAAACGCCCAATGCGATTGCGGATCAGATTCTTCCTGTTCCCCGTTCGGGATCGATGCGCCGTTCTGGATCCACTCCCGGATGGCATGGATCTGATCAGGATGCAATGGCTCCCCTTCAGGAGGCATTCGGGTTTCCATGTCCTGGCTGGTCACCCGTTCCAAGAGCGAACTGGTATCAGGTGAATCAGCCGAGACGACCAGTCCTCCGTCTCCGCCTTTCAACAAATTTCGTGCAGAGTCGAGCCGGAGACCAGACTCTTGTTTCAGGGCACCATGACACGCAACGCACCGTTCATAAAGGACCGGCCGGACCCGCTCCAAATACCCTGTCGCCGCAGAATCCGACTCAGGCTCCGACGCCAATGCTGCGGGCCGAGCTGTCAACGAGCAAGCAATCGCGATGCACAGCGGGATCCAAAGGAATAGCGATCTGCAGAATGGAAAAACCATGGCGGGGGGAGAGTTGGAGGGACCACCCCTGAAAAGGAGGGCAGTTCCTCTTAGTATCAACCATACGAGGCGATGAATCAACGCGGTTCCTGATAGTTCCGCTTGTGACGAACGCCGGGTTGGTTTCCAATCAAGGACATGAGTACCTCGGGATTGCTACGGGAATGGGGATGGAGTGACGAACTGCCGAATCCCGAATCCGCCTACATTCACATACCTTTTTGCTCGCACCGCTGCGGTTACTGCAACTTTTCTCTGCTAGCCAACCGAAGCGATTTGTTCGAGCGCTACCTGGCGGCCCTGGAAGCCGAATTGCGATCGCTCGAGATACCTCGCCCCGTCACCACCCTCTTTCTCGGGGGAGGAACGCCATCGATCTTGCCGCTTCAGCAGACTGAGCGACTACTCCGTTTGCTCGCGCATTGGTTGCCGCTGCACGGGGACGCGCCCGAATGGTCCATCGAAGCCAATCCTCTCGATGTCACCCAAGAGAAACTGGAGTTGTGGATGTCATTTGGAATTCGGCGCATTTCTCTGGGAGGACAGTCGTTTGATGCAAAAAAGCTCAAGGTCCTCGAACGAGACCACTCGCCATCCCAGTTACAACATGCGATCGAATTGGCCCAACAGTTCATGACCTCGGTGTCGCTGGATCTGATCTTCGCAGCCCCAGGGGAAACACTCGACGTATGGCGCCAAGATATTGAGACCGCGATCGCATGCAAGGTGGATCATCTCTCGACCTACGGTTTGACGTATGAGAAGGGGGCGCGATTCTGGGGATTGCGATCGCGGAACCAATTGCCTGTGGTTACCGAAGAAACCGAACTGGAGATGTATGCCTTTGCCATCGATACGCTTCCTGCGGCTGGTTTGGAACACTATGAGATTTCCAACTTCGCTAGGCAGGGACATGAATGCCGTCACAATCAGACGTACTGGAACGGAGAGGCTTGGTGGGCGTTTGGACCGAGTGCAGCGAGATACGT
>JALOQW010000071.1 GCA_025459275.1 Pirellula sp. | reverse complement strand
TCTCACCCGCACATTGTCCAAGTCTACGATGCTGGTCTCGAATCGGGCAAGCCGTTCCTGGTCATGGAATACGTCGAAGGCAAGACACTCGATGCGATGGCCGGTGAGCTTGGAACCGAGTTACTGACGGTCTTGCAGCTGATTTATCATCTGTCGGACGCGCTGGCTTACTCGCACGAGCGCGGCATCATCCACCGCGATATCAAACCTTCCAACATCATTGTCGACCCGCGAGGTCGTCCGAAGTTGATGGACTTTGGCCTGGCTCGATTGGCCGACGAGGCGCGATGGCTCAGTGCCACGGGGGATTTGATCGGCACCCCTCGCTACATGTCTCCCGAGCAAGCTCTGATGCCTTCGGAGGAAGTGGACGCACGAACGGACATCTATTCACTTGGAGCGATCTTCTATGAACTTCTGTCAGGCAAACCTTTGGTCGACGGGCCAACTCCATTAGCCGTATTGAAACAACTGACCGATTCGAGCCCGGTTCCTATCACCCATTGGCGACCGGATCTTCCTCCGCGTTGTACAGAAATCTGCCATAGGATGATCGCCAAGGATCGTGATCAGCGTTTCGCCAATGCTCACGAGGTCACAGACGCTTTTAAGCGACTCATTGTTGATTGTGTGATCGAGGCGCCCGAGATCCGTTCACTCGCGATCGATCCCCTCAATACCACTGCGTTGGTTCAGCGGGAACTCCCGACGGCGGATACCAAGGTTGTCGCTCAGCAGACTCATCGCGCTTCCGGCAATCCATGGGTCTGGGGCCTCAGTCTTTTGGTAGTGATAGCCTTTGTCCTGCTGGGATGGCTCTTCGCGAACCGCGAGTGGTTGGGAATCGACAAGGACGAAACTGAGGCATTGATGGCTACCCAGAACGAAGAGACGGGGTTGCCGATGGAGGAGTGGCAGCGCAGATACGATTCCTTGGCTGAAACCAGGGATGATCGCCAATATCACACTCAATTAAACGAGCTCCGCGAAGAGTTGAATCTGGCGATACGACGTCTCCCCATGCAAGGCGAACTGAGGACCCTGCGAGGCAAAGTGCTCATGCGAAACGGAGACTTCCGAGCCGCGCTCGATGACTGGGACTCAGCCCGTATGGAGGACGAGGACCTATCGATCGCCCGTTTGCGTTTGCATGCCATGGCGATGTGGGAAAAGTTGCACCTGGGGAGTATCTCTGAAGGGGCTCTCACTCCTATTCGCTTCGATAAATTGATTCCCTGGATCGAGACCTGTGAGAACATCCAAACCGATCCGCACGAGACGGCGAGATCCAAGGCAATGGCGTATTGGATTCACCTTGCTATTGGCGAGGGGGACTTCGATCCGGAGTTGGAGCCATCCATGCCAATGGTTCCTCGGGAGGATCCTGCGTTTGCCGACATGCAAACCTGGCGCTCGTTGGTATTTTTGGAGCATGCGGACCAACTGCACTACATCGATGATTCATCCCCCGAATCCGAGCGACGAACAGCTAGATTGGAGCGAGATCGATGGGACCAAAGGGCCGTTCAAGCTTTGCGCGAAGGGCTCGAATATGACGCGCATCATTTAGGGCTACTCTTCTTGAGGACCTATCGCTGGAGCAGGCGATTGGAATGGGACACTACGGACGGGATCGCATGGGCCGATGCCGAACGGCGTCATAAACCTGCCTTTGAAACAGCCTTCCTTCGGTATCGAGTCGCACCTGCTCGATTGGGGTTTGAATCTGCGATGGGGCGAGCCATCTTGTTGAATCAAATCGGGGACCACGCGCGTGCCTTGGATCAAGTCAGCGAGTTCATCGACCGAGGCAACGCGCCTGCGGATGCCATCGCGTTCTGGTCATGGCTTCAGATCAATCATCCCACCAACGATCAAATCGATGCCGCACTTGCATCATCCCTTCTGAAGATGACCGATGCGGCGGTCGAAGGTGGCTCGGAAGCATTTGGCGTTTATATGATACGAGGCATCTGCCAATCGGCTCTCGGACAAGTGGACGAAGCGAAACGTGAAATTTCCGATGGTAAGAAGGCATGTCGAATCGAGGATTGGGAAGACGTTTCTGGAAGTTTTGGCGAATGGCTGCAAGCCTCTGACCAGTCCTTATTGGTTTTCACTGATCAGACCATCGATGTGATTTGGAGGTTCGCTATCCCGGAATCGGTACGGTCCAAACTCCAACTCGACCTCATTCAGGATCTTGCAGCGGAAGCTAACTCTCCTACGCCTTCGATTTCGGAGGATGATCGGCGTTCGCTCTTGGCCGCCGGGTATTTTCGCATGGCTAAAATGGCCGCGGAGCGGGATGATCGCCAAGGGGTCCTGAACTACACGAAATTATGCCTCGCATTGCAATCTCCTAGCGTGACCATCGAGTTTTTCCAACAAGACGAAATGCTCCAGGCTTGGAACGGAGACGCCGAGTATCGATCCCTGCTTGACCAGCTCCCTCAGGAGGATCGATGAGCGAGCCGGTTTATTCGCGTTCGCTCCATGAAGCGAATTGGGAACGATTTGCCAACGACATAGAACCTCTACGCGCTAAACTGGAACGGTGCATCGGTTTGTTAACAGGGGACTGGGACGAGACGCAGAGCATCGTCCAGGAGGCATTCCATCGAGGCGGCGTCCATCGCGCTCAGCTGAACGACGGCTCGCCGATCTATCCATGGTTAAGGGCCATCGCAGTCAATCTTGCCAAGCAGTTCCTGGATCGAAGGTCTCGTCATGCCAAACCGACCGATCTTGAAGCGAATGAACCGCAAGTTGCCATTACCCAGTCACCTCGCCCCGGCGTTCTTACCGAGATTCTGAAAGATGAGTTGGCGACCAAAGTGTGGCTCGCCGTTGGTCAACTGCCCGATGCTTATCGCGAAGCGGTCGTACTGCACTACATCGATGGCATGGACTACGCTCAAATGAGTGCTTTGACCGGAGTCCCTGCGGGAACCCTGCGAGCCAGAGCTATGCGAGCCAAGAATCTTCTTCGTGCAACCCTCGGATCCATCGTGGACACCTGGATGCGCGATGCAAACGAAAACCGTCAAGGAGATCAAGCATGAGTCGATTCGCAATTTCATGCCTCACGTTATGTCTCTCAGCTGCATTTTGCATGAATGTTACGAAGCTTGAGGCTCAAGACTGGATAGCGTTTCAGCCTTCTCCGGCCTCGAATATCAACGATCGAGCGAGCGTTATTGATTTGCGATTTCTCAATGAAGCGTACGCGGGCGAGCGTGGCAGGATCTTGGCTCGGAAGGGTCAGTTCGTCCATGAATCCGACGGAACGCCGGTTCGATTCTGGGCAGTGAATGGACCGCCGCAAGATCTTCGAGGAGAGGATCTTAAGAACTGTGCTCGGATGTTGGCACGTTACGGAGTCAACATGGTACGCATTCATCATGCGATCTTCGATGAACGCGGGGAACTCGATCTCGAGAAAGTCAAACACGTTCAAGACGTCGTGGCTGCAATGAAGGGCGAAGGCATCTACTCGCACATCTCGTTCTACTTTCCACTGTGGTTTACACCACCCTCGGATTTGCCTTGGATGTCAGGCTACGACGGCAAGCAACATCCTTTTGCAACGCTGATGTTTCACCCTGGTTTCCAGGAAAAGTATCGCGACTGGATTCGGGGATTACTAACAACTCCTGATCCGCAGGGCGGCGATCGATTGGTCGATGACTCAGCTGTCTTTGGCATCGAAATGCAAAACGAGGACTCATTCTTCTTTTGGACGTTTTCGGACAAGAACATCCCGGATCCATTGCTCCAGTCATTAGAACGCCAGTTCGGGGAATGGGCTGGGAAGAAGTACGGTTCGCTACAGAAGGGACTGCAAGCCTGGCAAAATGCAAGTCATCCAAGGGACAACCCGAAGGAAGGCCGTCTCGGTTTCCGGCCGCTGTGGAACATCGCCAACGAACGGACGCCTCGAGATGTGGATACAGCGAAATTCTTATACGAGACTCAAACGAAGTTCTATCGAGACACCTACGAATATGTTCGCAGCCTTGGATTTCGCGGGTTGATCCATACAAGTAATTGGACAACTGCCAGTCCCGAGCGACTCGGTCCCATAGAGAAACTGAGCTATACCGTCGGCGACTTCATCGATCGGCATGGATACTTCGAGTGTCATCATCAAGGGGAAAATTCTGCCTGGTCGATTCGCGACGGACACAGCTATTGGGATCGCAGTGCTTTGCGAATGAATGGAAGTGAACCGGGCAAACCAAAGGACTTCAATCACCCGGCAATGGATCTTCATTACGACGACAAGCCATCGATGATTTCCGAAACCACGTTTACGAGGCCGAACCGCTTTCGCTCCGAGGCACCGTTGTTCTTCGCATGCTATGGTGCCTTACAAGACAGCGACGCCATTGTGCACTTCGCGCTGGACGGTGTGAAATGGCAGGTCAAACCAAACTACTTTATGCAGCAATGGACCCTGGCAAGCCCAGCCATGATGGGACAATTCCCGGCGGCGGCCCTCATTTATCGACAAGGGCTCGTACAAAGTGGTCCCGTCGTCGGAGACATTCAACTGAATCGTGAGGAGCTACTGAACTTGAAGGGTACACCATTCCCGCAGAATGCTTCACTCGATGAGCTGAGGGCCAAGGACTTACCTCAAAGAGGTATGGCCTCTAATGCCGCGTCCCGAATCGATCCCCTTCTTCATTTCGTTGGTCAAACGAAGACCCTCTTTACCGACGGACCAGGACGAGTCGATGCGCAGGTTCGAGACGATCGGAAGTCTCGCATTGTTGAAAGCGCGACCCAGGAGTTGCTTTTGAATTTCGAGGCCGGGACTCTCACCCTGCGAAGCCCTCGAGCGCAGGGAATCTCGGGAGCTTTAAGCACAATGGGAGCTGTTGAGTTGCCTGATATCCAAGTCGCGTCGGATATGGAGCTCGGCCATATCGTTGTGGTGTCACTGGACGGTAATCCACTCTCGCAATCGAAGCGGATGCTCGTCCAAGTCATGTCAGAGGAGATGGCGACCGATTTTCGTACGAAGCAGCTTGGCAATGGAAAGAAACAGATCGAATCGATCGGTCGAGATCCATGGCTGTTTCGACAGCTGTCGGGCACCATCGAATTTCACAAGCCGATGCGGATCTCGGCGTTGGATGTCGATGGACGACCATCGGGGACGGGGCAAGTATCCAAGCGCCTCGAGCTGCAGCCTGATGTGATCTACTACCAACTCACTCCATTGGATTGAGTTTGATGACGTAGAAGAATGCTCCTTGGGGGTCGGTGCAACCGGCCATACGACCGACCGATGCATCGAACGGAGGAAAGCAAACCTTGCCGCCGAGCTCGGTACACTTGGCACAGGTCTCGTCGACGTTTGGCACATGGAAGTACACGCTCCAGTGCGATGGCATGTCACCCCACTCTTTGGTCATCTTCAGCAAGCCGCCTGTCATATTCGTCGCATCGACGTTGGCGACATAGTACTGGGTGGGGCCTCCTGGAAAATCGTTGCAGGTCCACCCGAACACCTTTTCGTAGAAAGTCTTGGCACCTTCGATATCCCAAGTCGCCAACTCGCACCAGCAGGGGGAATAATCATCACCCCAGACGTCGGAACCTTGATGCGTGATCGGCTGCCAGGTAGCAAACATGGCGCCGGATGGATCGGCGAGGAATGCCATATGACCCGCATCGGTAATTTGCAATGTGGATTCCACGACCTTTGCTCCGAGCGCGACGGCTTGTTCCTCCGTGGCCTTAGCATCCTGGACGCGGACATAGCAGTTCCATGAAGGCGGCACACCTTGGGTCTTCATCTCGTCACTCATCTGACCGATGCCAGCAATGTTCTTACCATCGAGCAGGAATCCCCCGTAGGGTGGTCCTCCTTGCATATCAAAGTCGACCGACTGCCATCCAAAGAGCTTTCCGTAAAACTCTTTGGCGGCAGACATATCATGGGCATTGAGATCGACCCAACAGAATTCACCGTGCGAATAGTTGTCGCGTGCAGGCATCGTAAAATCTCCAGAAATGACAAGGATGTGGGAGCGTCAGTGTAAACTCGCCAGGAAGGACATGCCACACTGCATCCTTTCTGGCGAGCGGGGGACGTTAGTCCCCTGTTTCCAAGTGGCGAGATCAAACGTTCTGTGAATCGAACTCGTGGCATGGGTTGGTCGCGGGATCGAGAAACAGTGGGTTGACACCCACCGCTCGCCAATCTGACGCAATGGCATGGCTACCATAAGTCACTTTTGTCAACTTTGTCGGGTAAGAACCGTCCGGTCGGCAACGTCTGAAAATGTGTAGCCATTGAAAGCGGTACGGCGCGAGCCGTCCGGTGAGTCCTAGTAATTGGGGTTGTTTTCACCGGGCAGCTTGCGTTTGGCCGTTAGGAATGGCACCGGAGGGCTTTCGCCCTTCCGTCACGAATGGGCTAGCCGGGATTGTTGGAATTTTGGGGCATTGAAAGACAGGACGAAGTCATGAAAGGTATCGGGTGCGTGTTTTGCATTGGGCTCGCGTTCGTCGCGAGCATGCCTGTACTCGAAGCGGGGCAACGTTCCCCGGTCGTTTCCCAGGAATATCGAAGCCTAGTGCCGCATCGCCTGCTGGCATTGTTGCATGCTCCTCAAGTCCACGAAGAACTGGGGTTGAGTTCCAACCAAGTGCGAGAGCTTGAGGCGTGGTTCCAAAAAGTGGACGGCCCTTGGTTTCGGTCAAGAATCTTGCCACCGGAGAAACAGCTTCCCGAGATGGATCGGCTGGAGTCGGAGACGAGGGACTGGATGCAGGTCCATTTCGATTCCAAACAAATCCTCCGTTTGACGCAATTGGAATGGCAATCGTTGGGGCCTCGCATGCTCTTACGAAACGATTTCGCCCGCGAACTCAACGTCACGACCGACCAACAGCGGCAACTCGCAGAGATCGCGAAAGAGACGGATACCGCACCGAAGAATGGTCAGCAACCTCAAACCACACAGCGCGAGAACCAGAGCGTGCAGTCGATCCTGAAGGACGAACAGCGGCGGCGGTTCGCAAGTGTTGTAGGTGCCACGTTTGACACGCAGAAGCTCCAGCGCATCTACCCGATGGCACCGGAGCTGGTTCCGACATCGACTTGGTTCAACTCCAAGCCATTGACCCTAGAATCTCTGCGAGGCAAGGTGGTGCTGGTTCACTTCTATGCGTTCCAATGCCATAACTGCCAAGCCAACTTCAACATCTATCGGCGATGGCACGAGAAGCTTCAAGAGAAGGGAGTCGTCGTGCTCGGCATTCAGACTCCGGAAACTCCCGCGGAGCGAGATCCGAAGGCGGTTTGCAAAGCAGCAACGGATGAGAAGTTGAATTTCCCCATCCTGATCGATTTGGAATCGAAGAACTGGGACGCCTGGGGCAATACGATGTGGCCAACGGTGTATGTGGTCGATAAGCAGGGCTACATCCGCCATTGGTGGCAAGGGGAATTGAACTGGCAAGGAGCGACCGGCGATCAGACCATAGAGAAGGTCGTTGACATAGCGCTCGCTGAGTCGAATTGAATGTTGCGTAAACGAATGGAAACTTTCCGAGGAGACTAATGTGGTGATCAAGAAAGTTGGGATTGCAATGATGCTGGCCCTGGTCGGGCTGGCAGGTGGACAGCTCGGCAACTTATATGCGCAAGACGCGCATGTACCGGAGATTGGAGAGGCTGCTCCTGACTTCACGCTAAAAACGATCGAAGGGGAATCGGTTCAGCTGGCGAAGATTTTGGAAAACGGTCCGGCAGTGGTTGTCATGCTGCGAGGCTACCCTGGATATCAGTGTCCCCTATGTTCACGTCAAGTGGCGAGTCTCCTTGCCGCCAAGAAAACGTTCGCTGACAAGAACGCGACGGTCGTGCTGGTGTATCCAGGCGAAGCAAAGGGGCTCGAAGACTATGCCAAAGCCTTTATGGGGAAGACCGAGTTGCCGGAACCTTTTGTCCTTGCGATCGATCCGGACTACGAGTTCACTCGAAGCTACGGTCTGCGATGGGAAGCTCAAAACGAAACGGCTTACCCATCGACTTTCGTGATCAGCCGAGACGGCAAAGTGAAGAAATCTTGGGTCAGTCAGTCACATGGTGGCCGGGCCGATACCAAGCAGGTCGTAGCTGAGTTGCCTTAATGACCCAAGATCCATGGATTGAACGGCTGCGATCGGAGGAACCCGATCGCAGCGACGCCATCGAAGAGCTACGTGTCATCCTGGAACGTGGATTGAGTCGTTCGTTGAATGTACGGTACGGCGTTCCTTTTCAGATCGAAGACATCGTGCAGGACTCATTGCTGAGGATCATGAACGCCCTCGATTCGTTCGAGGGACGCTCGCAGTTCGTGACATGGGCGATGACCATTGCGACCCGAGTCGGGATCTCCGCTTTACGTCGCAAGTATCGCAAAGAGGTCTCGCTCGATGTTCTCGATACCGACGACAACTTGAGAATGGAGTTCCAGGACAAGCATCGGTTAGGGCCGAGCGATATCCTGGGTCAACGTGAAGTGATTCAAAAATTGAATGATTTAATCGACCAGGAACTCACGGCCCGCCAGCGTGTTGCGATGCGGTTTCTGCTCGAAGGGATTGCGGTGGATGAAGCAGCCCATCGGATGCAGAGCAATCGCAACGCGGTATACAAACTGGTCCATGACGCCCGCATGAAATTACGGCATGGATTGGAACGCGAAGGATTTACTATCGAGCATATCCAAACCATTTTTGCAGAAGGTGCCACATGCCCTTAACCGCCCCTCAATTTACGAGCCTGATCCAGATGATCGCGACCGCAGAACCGGACGACATCGGTTGCGAGGAGTGTTTTGGTCAAGTCGCGGAGTTCGCGGAGATGCAGCTGTCTCAGCAAGGAGTTCCCGAAGGCATGCGGGCTATTGAACGCCATTTACAGCAATGCCCATGCTGTCGGGATGAGTATCATGCCTTGCTGGAGGGAATGCGTGCGATTCGCGAGTAGGTGCCTTCGGTGAGCCCATCATGGCTTTTGAGAGGGCGAGCCACTACAATCCGGGAAAGTAGGGGTTCTTTATTGACGTCGCTCACGTTCTCTCCCGGAGTCCAATATGCCTGAAGCATTGCGTCCCATCGTCCGACAATTGGCCATGAATTTCTGCGAGCGATGGTGGATCATGATGATTCGCGGCATCGCTGCCGTTGTCTTCGGCGTTCTTTGTTTTACCATGCCCGGATTGGTGTTGACTTCGTTGGTCTTTTTGTTCGGTGCGTATGCCATCTTGGATGGCGTCTTCGGTGTTTCCTTGGCACTGTTTGGTCGCAAGGAGATTGAGGATTGGTGGGTGTTGTTGCTTTGGGGGCTGGTGGGTATCGGTGCCGGAGTCCTGACATTCGCCAATCCGCAGATTACAGAACTCGTCTTGGTCTTTTACATCGCAGCATGGGCACTCGCATCGGGGGTCTTGCAGATTGCGTTAGCCATTCGGCTGCGGAAAGAAATCGAGGGGGAATGGCTGTTGATTGCAGCTGGTGTATTGTCCATCGTCACCGGGGTGGCTTTGATGGCCCGTCCCGACCAAGGAGCCGTGGCCTTGGTATGGGTGATCGGGAGCTATGCGATCGCATTCGGTATTGTGTTAGCTGTCCTGGCATTGAAGACCCGCTCGTTCGGCAAACGCTTGGCTCAAATGTAGCAGGCATGTCGAATGTGCTTGCCAGCGAGCGTGGTTCAGTTGCGTTTTGGATCTGCACCGCCGTTTTCAGAGAGATGCTGGTGCAGGTAGTTGGCGCGTTCCGTATTGCGTGCGCTCACGCTCAATTTTTGTCCACACAGTTTTTGAAGGTGGGCTGGCTGCGTGTGCATGAACAGCTTGTTCACGGTCGGGATGGCTACGGAGTCGATCAGTCCCATGTTCACTCCCATGCGGACTTTGCTGAGGTAGTGCATGGTTTCTTCACTGCTAATCTTCTTGGCCGTGCATAGAATGCCAAGCGCTCGGCTAACATGATCATGCAGGTCATCGCGGCTTTCCTCCACGAGAAACTCGCGTGCCTTGCGTTCGTACTCGATCAAGCGAGGGATGACTTCGCTGACGCGTTGAAGGATTTGATCCTCGCTTTTTCCGAGCGTCATTTGGTTGCTGACTTGGTAAAGATCCCCCATGAATTGGGAGCCTTCGCCGAACAGTCCACGCACGGCGACGTTGATCTTGCTGAAAGCGCGGAAGACCTTTTCGATCTGCTTGGTAGCGACGAGGGCTGGCAGGTGCAGCATCACACTGATGCGGAGTCCGGTACCGACGTTGGTGGGACAAGCTGTCAGGTAACCGAGTTTTTTGGTGAATGCATAAGTCAGTTTACTCTCGAGCAAATCGTCCAGTTCGTTCATCCGCTTCCAGGCGGTTTCCAGATCCAGTCCGCTTTGCATGACTTGCAATCGCAGGTGGTCCTCTTCGTTGACCATGATGCTGAAGCGTTCATGGGGATCGAGGATGACCGCCCGGGCTCCTTCGGCTTCGCTCAGTTCATGGCTGATCAATTGGCGTTCCATGAGGAATTGCCGATCGAGGTCTCCTAGTTTGGAGACATCGACAAATTCGGTTTCAGAACCCAAGGGGAGGGCGTCGATGGCGCGGCGGACGGCCGCAGCGATGGCAGCGCGGTCTTGGGGAGTGCATTTTCGGATGAACGGAAAATCGGCGAGATTGCGAGCAAGCCTCACGCGGCTGCTCATCACGATATCGGATTCGGGGCCGTTCCCTCGCATCCATTCACCGGTTTGTTGGGCAAGTTCTTCGAGCTTCACGATGCACTAGCAGATGAGAGAATTACGTGGATTGGGGATCGGAAGGGGGTTCCAAGGGTTCCGACTGAAAATCATCATCTGCTAACGGCGACTCCGGGTCATCGTTTTCAAGCAACTCACCTTGTTCGATGGAAGCGATTCGATCGCGCAGCTTTCCAGCCACTTCATACTGTTCTTTCTGAATCGCATCCTTCATTTCTTCCTTCAGTTGCTTGAGGCGGAATTGCCGCTGCGGGGTTCCCGACAGATTGTGGGGCGCCTTGCCCGAGTGGGTTGTCGCCCCGTGGATGTTGATCAGGAGAGGTTCGAGATCGTCCTCGAAAGCAATGTAATCGTATGGGCAGCCCAGCCTACCACCCTTCCGGAACTCGGCAAAGGTGATCCCGCACATAGGACACTGTTTCTTGTCCACGTTGGCCAGTTCTTCAGTGACTTTTTCAAGTTTGAGCTGTTTCGACAGCAAGTTGGTCAACGCGGAAGCAGGATGGGCAGGGCCTTCCTGGTTGAAAAAGGTCCGCGCGTGCTCTTCGCACAAATGGAGGATGGCCGGCCCGTCCGGATGGGTCAGCTCCGTGATATGGAAAGTTGCGGTTTTGTCGCAGTGTTGGCACTTCATGATCGAAAAATCTTTTACCGATTCGCGGTTCTCTGGTGGCTTGTTAGTATAAGCAGGTCTCGTCCATCGGGCGATGCGGTGACAAAAATCATTAATAGCAGAGCGAAACAGCGGAATGAGTGCATTTCCCGATTTCCCAACCTTCGAACCTTTGGCCCAGGCTTACGATTGGGTACCAGTCTACCGACGATTGTTGAGCGATCAGTTGACTCCGGTAAGCGCATTTCGATTGCTCGATGATGGTCAGAGTTCGGCTGGACTCTTTGAAAGCGTCGTTGGGGGAGAAAAGATCGGACGATACAGCTTCATCGCTTTCGGTCCCCGCTCGCGCGTGGTCGCCTTCGGCAATCGCGTGCAATGGCATCACGATGATCAAGTGACCGAAGTGGAGTGCAACGACCCACTCACTTTTTTGGCAGAAAAATTGAGCGGCTACACCGTAGCCAATTTGCCAGAGCTGCCACCCTTTGTTGGGGGCGCGATCGGTTATGCGGCGTATGACGTGATCCGTTACGTTGAGGACCTGCCAAATGCGCCGACGGATGACCGAGATTTGCCAGATCTCGATTTCGGATTCTACGATGCGCTGATTGTCTTCGATAATGTCAACAAGACAGTGACCGTTCTCTGTCTGGTTCGCACCGGAAACTCCGTCGACGCGTGTCGAGTCTACGACGAAGCCGTCCAACGCATTGGCGAGATTGTCGAGCGACTAGATCGGCCACTCGAAAATCATCGCATGGCGGATATTCCCTTGAGAATCGCCCCTTCGCTAGCGACCAAGTCCAATTTCCCTCAAGGAGGATTTGAGCGAGCGGTCTTGAAGTGTCGCGAGTACATCCAAGCTGGCGATATCTTTCAAGTGGTCCTCAGCCAACGATTCGAAGTCGAATGCGATTGCGAGCCGATCGAAATCTACCGATCCTTGCGCGTCATCAACCCAAGTCCCTTCATGTTCTTGCTCCGGACTCCTCATTGCACCTTGGTAGGAAGCAGCCCTGAGGTCATGGCCCGAGTCATGGACCGGGTAGTCACGGTCCGCCCGTTGGCCGGTACACGCCCTCGAGGCAAGACAACGGAAGAAGATGAACAGCTCGCCTCAGAACTCCTCGCGGACCCCAAGGAACGAGCCGAACATGTCATGCTGGTTGATCTGGGAAGGAATGATGTCGGGCGGGTGGCTCAGTTCGGATCGGTTCGACTCACCGATTTGATGGTGGTTGAACATTACTCCCACGTTATGCATATCTCCTCCAACGTTCAGGGGATCTTGCGTCCAGAACTGAACGCCATGGATGCCTTTCGAGCCTGTTTGCCGGCCGGAACGGTCAGCGGGGCACCGAAAGTCCGGGCTATGGAAATCATCGACGAACTGGAGCCGACACGCCGGGGCCCGTACGCTGGAGCGGTTGGCTACTTCGATTACCGCGGGAACATGGACACCTGCATCACCCTCCGGACGATGGTGATTTGTCATGGTAAAGTTTACATTCAAGCCGGTGCTGGCTTGGTCGCCGACAGCGATCCCGCCAGCGAGACGATGGAAACGGTCAACAAAGCCAAAGCCTTGATGGCCGCGATCGAGATTACCATGCAACGCCAGGAAAAACCCTGACGTCATTCCGATACAGAGCGCAATCGATTTGATGCCGTTTCGCATCATGCGTTCCGGCAACCTGGAATGCATTCTTTTGAATTTTCAATGGAAAGCAGCATTTTGCCGACACTACAATCATGGTGGCACGCGATTCGCATTATTAGGAAATTCTCGGTCCATTGGGGTGCCGAAAGTCCGTATTGGGGTGCTGAAGGGCACCCTCTTTTCCAGGTAGTAAAACAGCAGAGGAAGGTATGAAGATTCTCAAGGTAAACAAACTCCGAGGTCCGAACATCTGGGCAAACTACCCAGTGCTCGAGGCTTGGGTTGACCTGGAAGAACTGAAAGACACTTCCTCGGAAATGATTCCGGGGTTCAATGAGCGATTGATGGCATGGTTGCCAACGATGGTCGAACATCGCTGCAGTGTGGGGGAACGTGGTGGTTTCTTCGTTCGCTTGCGGCGTGGAACCTACATGGCGCATATTCTCGAGCATATCACTCTGGAACTGCAGTCATTAGCTGGAACCCCGGTCGGCTTTGGTCGTGCGCGGGAAACGAACACGGATGGAATCTACAAAGTTGCAATCGCTTACAAGGAAGAGAAGCTCGCTTTGGCCTGTCTCGACAAGGCCTTCAC